>CAZQKJ010000170.1:0-7537 GCA_964593315.1 uncultured Granulosicoccaceae bacterium | reverse complement strand
CGCTCGATAAGCAGGCAGACAAGATTGTCGAGTTAGGCACAAACCTGCATTCTTCCGGTGACGATACTCCGTCCAAGGTTCATGAGCTCACTGCTGAATCTCTACGCATGGGATTCCTTTCTAATAGCTCACATACATCATTGACCAGCGTTGCAAGTGCTCTGGAAACCATGGCAAGAAAGCAGTAACGGTTTTTGGGCGCACTACACAAAGGATAGAACTATGGATACCAAGATTGTGGAATCAATTCAAACTGCGGGTCTGACCGCAGAGGGTGGTGTTGAGAGTGTCAGCTTAGGCTACTCAGCTAGCTTTAGCAGTGATTCAGCCATGTTTGCCGATAGTCTAAGCAACGCTGCCAAAGTTCAATCTATTGAGCCGGTTGAAACTGACAACATGATGGTGAAGGCAGTGATTGAGCCTCTTGATTATATAAACAAGGAGGCCAGTGCTTTAATTGAATATGCAGAAAATGCGGTACAAAGTGGTGATGAGCTTTCACCCAGTGAGATAGTAATGCTCACCGCAAAAAGTCAGGAGTTTATGTTTCATAGTCAATTAACCTCCAATGTTGCAAACCGAACGGCAGATGGGCTGCAGCAGTTGTTCAGACAACAGAGTTAACCAGTGATGAATAGATATCTGTCGATTACAAAAACTATCGGTTCCTGGCGGATACTGATCCCTGTACTTTGTGCCTTGGTGCTCAGCGCTTGTAATGAACAATCGTTGTACTCTGGTTTGTCAGAGCAGGAAGCCAATGAGATTGTGGCTCTCTTGCAACGCTCTAATTTGACAGCATCCAAAGTCACGGGCAAGGAGGATACATTCACAGTCACTACCATTGAAGGTAACTTTGCAAGTGCTGTTCAATTGCTACAAGCCAATGGCCTGCCTCGCACTCAGTTCGATACATTGGGAGATGTATTTAAGGATCAGAGTTTCGTATCGTCCAGTACTGCACAACGCGCCAGATATATTCATGCATTGTCACAGGAGATTTCCCATACTATTTCCAGCATTGATGGTGTGTTGCTTTCTCGTGTGCATCTGTCAGTGCCAGAGAATGATCCGCTATCGGATGTGGCCTCAGAGTCGAGCGCCTCGGTTTTTGTTAAGCATCGTTCCAATATAGATCTTTCTCCCCATGTTGGTCAGATTAAAGCGCTTGTTGTGAATGGTCTTGAGAACCTTCCCTATGACAATGTCACTGTGGCTCTCTTTGAGTCGAGTCCAGATCAACGGCTATCCTCAGCACCTGTATTGAATACTGAAAGCAGTGATCTGCCAATCCAGAATATGGGGGTTGTGTCCTGGTTGGGTATGGCCTTAATCAGCGGAGCGTTACTGATTTTCCTGGGTTTTAGAATGATGTTTCGCAAACCTGAAACCACTGTGCCAACTGCAGCTTCCAGCATTCATGATGCAAAGCCTGATAAGTTTGTAGATCAAACTGCGGGCCGACAGGTAAAGACACATTCGTCAGCTCGAAGCAATGAATCTGTGCGCAAAGGATTTGGCGTGGTTCAGGCAGAACCGATCCAGCCGGAATAGTGCAGACTATGGAAAGCTTATCCCCTGGCCGACGAAAACGCTTGCACCGTAGTAGTGCAGCTCAATTTCTGGCGTCGCTTGAGTCTGGCTGTAGTGCAGATGATCTGAAGAAAATCGATTGGTCGATTCTTGATACAGTGCCGCACTGGTGCTTCAGTGAAAACTTAGCAAGAGATCGTTTGCAGTTAGTATGCGGTACCGTCTTTCTCGCCCCCTTGATTGCACAATGGATCGACGGCGGTCTATTAAAGCAGGCGCGTGCATTGGTGGGGGCCCCGTACTTCGATGCTGCAATGCTGGTTGGATCAGATCGCACCTTAACTAAAAATGTTAACGCATCTGAGCCAGTTCCTGAACTACTGGCAAGTGCTGGTGCATCTGTGCTCGTGTATTCGGTAGAACATCCGGTTATTCGTAACTTGTTGGCTGATCAGTTTCCGATGAATGTAGAAACGATTGATACCAACATAGCCTCATCAGTTTATCAATTAGCACTGGATATCGTAGATCGTATTCAGTCACAACTTGCGGCTGCTCATAATGTGCAAATGAATACAGAGGATTCTCGCGCTTCAACTGATGCTGCAGCAGATGTTCAGGAGGCGTCCTCGATCTAAGCCTTCGAGGCGAGGTGCAGAGTGAAAAAATGAACCAATCGAAAATAAGTAAAGCCAGCATTATCTCTTTGTTCGATGATCCGGAAATTACCCTTGCGACCAGTAAACGAGTATTCACAAAAGAAGAGTCGGGTGCGCTTTTCAGCATGGCTGAGACTGTATCCAGAATTCGGATACTTGAAGACAATCGCACTGCAAGTGTAGAAAAATCAAAGTCCGATGCAGCGCTGCAAGGTTATGAAGACGGATTAAAAAGAGGCAGACAGGAAGCCCGTCAGGAACTGTCTGATAAGTTGCTTGAGCTTGAGAAAAGTAGCGCTTTGCATCAACAGAATATTAGAGAGGATGTAGTTGCTATTGCGCTACAGGTTGTTCGAAAGATCGCGGCATCTGTGGCCCCGGAGGAATTGTTAGTCGCGTTGGCTGAGGGGGCTGCGGCAGAGCATTTGCCCCCGCAATCGGTAGCGTTAAAAGTACATCCGGAGCATCTGGATGCTGTGAAAATTAGAATCCAGGAGCTAAAAAGCACAGGCTCAATAGCTATTATTGAATCTGTTGTTGCTGATAATGAACTGGAGTTGACAGACTGCATTCTGGAGACATCTGCAGGGCAAATCTGTGCAGACCTTGAAACCCAACTCGTTGTTTTTGAGCAGCATCTGTCCGTTGAACCCGTGTCGTCCGCAAGTGTAGCTGCGCAATGATAGGTGATGGCTCAGCAACCAGCGCAAATCCTTTAACTGAATCTGCGAAATTAAGCAATCTACACGCATTAACCTCAGTCAAACATGTTGGGCGTGTCGTTCAGGCGTTTGGTACCAGTCTGACTGTATCTGGAATACCCGCTCGCATTGGGCAACGCTGCAAGATCACGGATAAAGAAAGCGGCAAGGTGTTAATTGCGGATGTCGTTGGGTTGCGTGATGGATTGGCAATTTTATTCCCGCTCGGCAATCTCTCAGGTGTCGCACTTGATTCAACTGTCACAGTAGATGAAAACGAAACGTCCATTGCGGTTAGCGATTCAATGTGCGGAAGCGTATTCAATGGTCTGGGGGAACCGCTTTCTGATTACACACTTGATGATTCAGCTGCTCGATACCCAATCGATGCAGATTCTCCTGATCCCTTATCAAGGCCGCCGATCAGGGAGAAATTTACCACGGGTGTAAAAGCTATTGATGCATTCTTAACCGTGGGTGAAGGTCAGCGTCTGGGGATTTTTGCCATGGCGGGCGGCGGTAAATCAACCCTACTGGCAATGCTTGCTAAATACTGCGTGGCCGATGTAATTGTTATAGGTTTAATCGGTGAGCGTGGACGAGAGGTGCGAGAGTTTATTGAACACGATCTTGGTGAAGAAGGGTTAAAGCGGTCAGTACTGGTGGTTGCAACGTCTGATCGACCAGCCATGGAACGACTGAAGGCAGGTCTCACAGCGACTGCAATTGCCGAGGGGTTTCGAGATCAAGGAAAACGAGTATTGTTGCTGATGGACTCGGTAACTCGTTATGGTCGTGCACTAAGAGAAGTGGGGCTGTCGATAGGTGAGCCGCCTGTTCGGCGTGGATTTCCACCCTCGGTTTTTGCAGAGCTACCTAAGCTTTTTGAACGCACCGGTAATAATGAGAATGGCTCCATCACCGCCTTCTACACTGTATTGGCCGAAGATGAGTCAGGCACTGACCCAATAGCAGAAGAAACACGTTCTATTCTTGACGGGCACATCATTTTATCGCGCAAGCTTGGTGAGCAGGGTCACTATCCGGCAATAGACGTGCTTGCGAGTGTTAGTCGTGTTTTTCCAAATATCACTGATGATGAGCATCAGCAGGCGGCAATGAAACTGCGCTCATTGCTTGCTAAACACAAAGAGATGGAATTTTTAATACAGGTAGGTGAGTACGAACCGGGCAATGATGCCATTGCTGATGAGGCAGTGGCTAAGATCGAAAAAATTAATGAATTTCTCAAGCAGGCAACCAACGAGGTTCTTGATCTTGAGCAGACATTGACTCGTTTGCAGGAGCTGAGTCAGTGAGCACCAGGCCTGCGTCTAAAGATCTCTTTCGCCTACAAAAAGTGGTGCAGCTTCGCGTCACCAAGGCTCATCGTGCCTACAGTGAGAAGCTAACCGAGTGGAAGCAGTTTGAGAAAGAAGTCAGTGACCTGCAGAGTGAGGTTGACAATCTTCAAGTGGAGCTCGATAAGGTTGCCGCCTACCAGGAACAAAACAAAAACCAACAAGACACCACAGTGCGAAAAGAGGCGTCGGACCGGCGTCACTGGCTGATCTACGATCAGGATTTAGCAATCTACAATCTTGATATTGCCCGGGGTGACCTACAGGAAGCCACCACCGAGTTAAATAAGTGCAAAGCTGTCTGGTTACGTGCTCAGCAACGTGAAAAAACTATCGCAGAGCAAGGTGAGCAGGCACTAAAAGAAGAGGTGCTGGTACTTGAGGAACTACAAGAATCAGAATTAGAAGACCTGCGCATTGCGGGAGTCTCAATCGTATGACAAAGATAGTGTATCGACCGGATCCACCTGCCGAGTCCGCGGGCAACCGTCGTGTACAACGCACAAGTCAGGTACAAAATGATCAGGCTCATACGCGATTGTTTGAGCAATCTCTGGTACGTGCCGAAGCTGAACGACGATCAGATTTCAAAACCATTGACAAAGCGTTAAACCAGCAACATCAGTATGATAAAGACAGCGATCTCCAGTCATCCATACGGAAAGTAGAGTCTGTCAGCGCCGCACTGACTGAGCCTGATGGCCAATCAGAAGTCACTTCTTCAGAGACTGAAGATGATTCAACCGTTGATAACAGTGCGTCTGATGATAACAGTGTCGATTCACCCAACCCTGCTGATGGACTTTTTTTTACCAATACCTGGTCTGCGCCGAATCGACAAGGTATGTCAGAGATGTTTCATCCAACACAGGAGAACAACAGCAGTCCACAGGCAGTTGAAACTGATCGAATGGCACCGTCTACAGGCGTTTCGAACCACAGTGAGCATGCAGGTTTCCAGGAAGCAGGAGGGCAAGGCGGTACCACCACAGCGCATTTAAGTGATCTCTCATCGTTTATTGAGCTGGCCCAGTCCGGTGGGCAGCTCTTAGCTCAAAAAGAATGGAGTTTTACGTTTGAAGATGATGGCCCAATTTCAGAGTTGACACTAAAGCGAGAAGAGAGTGGCGAGTGGAATGTGGGCGTCACTGCACCGGGTATAATCACTGCCACAGACTTAAATTCCCTCGAGAAGTTAGAAGAACGATTGAAGGCAATTGGGCTGCCGGTTGCGGCAATATTTCTTGCAGAGAATGAACAGCTCCTATGATCGAAGCTGCCAGTTTGTCATTACATCAGGATATCGCTTTTATGATTAAAAGCGATATGGCCGATCATCAGATAATGCAGTCGATAATGCGACAGGTAGCACGCGATTTCGTTTCGGCAGATAGCATTGCAGCGAGTTTGCAATTACACCCGACAATGCGATCAGAAGAGCTTCAGAGTGGCGGGCTCCCACTCAGAAATGTAATTGATGTGTTGCTTCAAGGTAACCGGTTGAACTACCCGTTGGCATTGCAACGTGGCCTTGAGAGATTTGGCTGGCAGAAATATCGCGATGAAAAACCCGGAAGGTACACTGATCATAAAGATGAAATGCAGCAAGACATTGATGCAACAGGGCTAACGGATGATGAAATCTCTATCTTTCATGCCATCGATCAGCTATTGCCCCGCTTGCAGGATGAAGGTCTTTGTAGCGGTGTGCAGCTTGGGCTCTATCAAGCGCCACCAATGATGAGTAGTTTCTGGAGTAATAATCTTATAGTCGTGCTACTACCGATAGATGGACAACTCGGACAACGTCAGGCTTTATTTACTTATCTCCTGAGGCGTGGTTTTGAGCCGAGATCTATCCAGGGTAAGGTAGTTCTGCAGTCGGGTAGTTTGATACAGCCGCTGCCGCTACAGGAGCTCAACTACACCAATGCACCAGAACTCGTTGCTGCCAGCAGACTTGTAATAGAAAAGCAGAGTGTACAGGGTAAGTCATTTTTACTTGGGTTGATTGAGCACATGCCACCAGCAAGACATTGGCTTGATCTCGATCATCGAGATCTGGATACGTGAGGCGCTGCTAATGATGACCCCGTCGAACAGAGAAAGTAATTTGTCTTACTCACTGGGTAAATCTTCAATGCCTGATCCGTTTCCACTTCAGGATCTCGAATCAGTGGTAGGTGAGCTGTACAGCTCTTTTCAAGTTGCTTATATCGTCATTGCTCAAGAGTCTGCCTGCGTAGTCTGGGCAAGTCCAGGTGCTGAGACTTTGCTGCCAGCTCTAGAGAGCAATCTTCAGTCTAAAAGCTTGTTTGATATTTATCCCGAGTTTAAAAGCGTGGTGAAAGATAGCAAGAGTGAATACGGCACTCATATTGGTTCAGCAGCATCTGAGTTACCGACTTCTATAGTTATAAACGGCAAACCCTATCAGTGTCAGCAAGCATTGATACGCAACAATCTTATTGGGCTAATGTTGAACTCCAGTACCGATATGTTTAGTCAATTCAGTAAGTATATGGCAGACCGGGAACAGCTATTCACAACATCGAGAACGATATCTGTAAGTGAGATGGCAACCACTTTAGCGCATGAAATCAATCAACCTGTTGGATCAATCACCAACATACTGAAAGGTCTAAAAGCCCGGCTGGCACGTACCGAATCTATTCCTGATGAGTATGTTACGGCGATTGATCGTGCGCTTGAGCAAACGAGTTTTGCTGCACGAATAGTATCAAGAATTCGCGATTTTACATCCTCACGGCAACCGAATCGAGTTGACTGTGATGTGCACAAGCTTTTACAGGAATCAATACAGTTACTTGATTGGGTCTTAATGAATGCCAGGGTCAAGGTCAGGCTTGCACCTGCTGATCAGGTGATATGGGTAAATGCTGACCCAACTATGTTGCAACAGGTATTCACCAATCTCATTCGCAACGCGGTAGATTCAATGAGTGAGTCCGCTGGTGCGCAAAATGAACTGGAAATACGGGCTTTTCTTGAAGGTGACGACGTACAAATAGAAATAACTGATAACGGTCACGGATTATCTGACGCAGCACAGGATAATATTTTTGTACCGTTCGTGACGCAGAAAACCCAGGGAATGGGAGTTGGGTTGAATATCTGCAGATCGTTTGTTGAGCTTCATCAGGGCAAGCTATGGCTTATGCCCAACGACACAGGCGGATGTACTGCGTCAGTGTTACTACCAGCTAAAGAGCGCAGCTCTGACTCGGCTGGCTAACTGGTTAGATACAGGGTTGGTTTTATG
>CAZQKJ010000169.1:1783-7573 GCA_964593315.1 uncultured Granulosicoccaceae bacterium | reverse complement strand
GGTAGGCTTCGTCAGCTTTGAATCTGTGGAGTGCGAGTTTGTCTTCTTCGGCCCAGATTGCGACCGTTTTAATGTCTAGCTCGTTGGCTGCACGAAAAACGCGGATGGCTATTTCTGAGCGGTTTGCTACCAGGATCTTTTTAATGGCCAAAATGGGTATCCCAATCGAGGAAAATTCACCATTATAACGCGTTTAACGGGAATTGGGTGCCGCTTTCGTTATAGGAGTACTCGCAATCTAGTAGTCAAATTCACTCCAGACCGGAGCGTGATCAGACGGTTTTTCCATAGCGCGGACATCGTAATCCATGCCGCTATCAACCAGGCAGTCGGTGAGCACTTTGGTGGTCAGGATATGATCGATTCGCAGACCGCTTTTGGGTTCGCGATCAAAGCCGCGGGTGCGGTAGTCAAACCAGCTCAGGAAGTCTTTTGAGTCGGGGTATTTGATTCGGTAGGTGTCATCCAGCCCGAACGCGCTCAGTGTCTCAAACCACTCTCGCTCTTCTGGCAGGAAGCTGACATGCCCGGTGCGCAGCCAGGTCTTGACGCTTTTTTCGCTGATGCCGATATCGGCATCTACTGGTGCAACGTTGAAATCCCCGATGACCGCTATTGGTTGATCGCTTTTGTAGTCATTGTTAAGCCATGCGGTCAGGCGTTTGTAGAAATCTTGTTTGTCTGGAAATTTGGTCGGGTGCTCGCGTTTTTCTCCGTTTGGAAAATAGCCATTGAATACCGTAAACGGCTGACCGCTTTCAGACGTGGTGGTGGCGGTGATCAGCCGACGTTGCGAATCTTCTGTATCTCCAGGCAAGCCCTTCACAACAGAGGTAAATGGTCGTTGCGACATGATGGCCACGCCGTAGTGGGTCTTTTGTCCATGGTATTCAACGCTATAGCCGAAATCCTGAATGATCTCTATGGGAAAGTCTTCATCGGTGACTTTGGTTTCCTGTAAGCCAATCACGTCTGGTTGATGTTTTTCTATCAGCGCTTCAATCTGGTGGAAGCGTAAGCGCAGACTGTTGACGTTGAACGAAATAATCTTCATTGACTAAACCCTGGTGTATTTTTGTATGGCTTTATTAAGCTTGTCTCTTGCCTTTTGCGATCTACTAGAGGTGTTCCATTGAGCGAGTCTTATCCACTTTGATTGAAGTTTCTTGATTCATGCACATAAGTAGTTACAACTTTTCCTACCAATGGATCCGATTACGCAACCCCGAATACTCGCACAGCATCCAGTACGCAGCGTAACTGGGTTAACGAGCCAGTGGTACTGTCACACCGGGCCTGCAAGCCTGCCAGTTCATCTTCGCGCACAGAGTCATTACGTTTGGCAAGGCTTGTCAGACGTGATAACTCAGCACCTAACTGATTTTCAGCTTGTTCAATAGACTGTGTCTTTAATCGTTCCAGCGCTTCGTTTGCAAGAGTTTCTGCTTGCTCAAGCATTGATACCAGCTCCTGGCGTTTGGCACTGACCAATTGTTTTGCCAGTGGAACCTTGACTGGGTGATATGCCTGATTCAGTGCGTCGTGATCGAAGGTGGCGGTCAGGTCGCGACCATCGCTTGAGATCACAACCCGCAACAATTCCCCGCTCAGAAATTGTTCTACATTAAGGGACCTAGGTGCCGGGCAGTCGAACACATAGTGTGCCTCAAGCAATACACTACCGCGTTGCAGGGTTTCATGCTGCATGACACCGACTGATACCTGGCCGAATCCACCGGAAATAATTTGCTCCATCGCGGTTTGAACCAACGGGTGTTCCCAGGTTAAGAACTGTACGTCTTCGCGTGCCAGTGCCACGTGTCTGCGGTAGGTGATGGTAGCGCCGTCTTCATTGAGACCCGGGAACTCGGTGACCGCCATGTGTTCACCCGGTCGAATAATGAATGCATGGGTGGACTGATCTTCAACATCAACACCGAGATTATCCAGCGCCTGATCCATATATTTTTGCAGTGCGTTTTCTGTATCAAAGAGATCGATTTCACTGATTAGCTCTTCAGAGACCGGTTGTTTGTGTGAGCTCAATTCAAGCAATCGATCACGACCGGACTCTATGTTTTCACGATACTTCTGGGCCAGAACCTGTGCATCATCAAGCAACACGTTGATTTCTTCGGTACCATCCAGCGCGTTGTCAAAGCGCTCCCGCAACTCTGCTTTGACAATCTCGCCAACCTGACAAGTTTGTTCAAAAGCATTCAGACCTTCGTGGTACCAGCGTTGTAGAAAATCATCTTTGCTGCCACTCACATAGGGTACGAGAATTTTAATCTCCTGGCTCTGGCCAATGCGGTCCAGTCTGCCGATACGCTGTTCAAGCAGGTCGGCGTTATCGGGTAAATCTACCAATACCATTTGATGTAGAAACTGGAAGTTTCTGCCTTCGCTGCCAATCTCTGAACACAACAGTATCGGGCTGCCGGATTCATCGTCTGCGAAGAACTCTGCAGCACGATCGCGTTCAACGATGGACATGTTTTCATGGAATACCGCTGAGTAAATACCAAAACGTGTTCTCAGTGTTTCGTTAAGTGACTCGACTCGTTCAACCGATTTGCAGATCAGAAGCATTTTCTCTGGTGCAATTTCTGCGATCTTGTCGGCCAGCCAATCGATTAATGCATCGCTCTCACTGATGGCGTATGGCTCAAACAGACGTTGCGGAAAGCCGCTGACAGCCCGGCGTGTGTTGCGAAACATTACCCGGCCTGTGCCATGGTAATCAATTAACGCATCGACGGTTTGCGTGGCATTAGCTTGATCGGTCTCGGACAGATCAAGACTGGCAATCAACTTTTGCTGCGTCGAATCTAACTGTGTATTGTTTTCAAGTGCTGTGGCGATATCGGCAAGCGCGCGATAGTTGGCTTCTTCTTCGGTGAATTTTTCAAGTGACACAAATCGGTGCGGGTCGAGGAGTTGTAGTCTTGCAAAATGACCTTTATGCCCCATCTGTTCGGGCGTTGCAGTCAATAGCAGCAGCGATGGTATTTCGGATGCAAGTGCTGCAATGCAGTCATAGCCCGGAGTCGATGCGCCTTGTTCCGGAGTTTCCAGGTGATGAGCTTCATCGACAATCAATGTATCCCATCCGGCTTGTAGTGCGTGATCGCCGATTGCGTCGTCTGCCAGTAACACTGGCAGGGTGGTGAGTACCAGTTGTTTGTCGAGGAATGGATTACCTTCTGTGGCAGATTCCAGGGATTCTGCGTACATGAGCTCATCAACGATACTGAAAGTGAGATTAAAGCGCCGCTTCATCTCAACCAGCCACTGATGTAACAACGGCTCGGGCACCACCACCAGAACTCTCGATATTTGATCTCTGACCAACTGACTGTGGATGATCATGCCAGCTTCGATGGTTTTGCCTAAGCCCACTTCATCAGCCAGCAAGACCCTTGGGTGCAGACGGTTGGATACTTCGTTTGCGATATACAGCTGGTGTGGTATCAGATCGACTCTTGCACCACAGAGTCCATACACACTTGAGCATGCAAGCCGCTGCTGGACTTCGCGAGTAGTGAGTCGAATATGGTAGCGGCGCTCGCGATCAAACTGGCCATTGAACAGTTTGTCGGACGGACGATTAAACTGCATGAAGTTATCGAGCTGTGTTTCACTCAGCGTTGCAGGGTTGCCGTCATCGTTGGTGCCGTGATAGGCGAGTAACCCGTCTATTTCTTCTACATCATTGACAATAAGGGTGCTGTTATCCTCGGCTCTGATTCGGTCTCCGGCACCAAACTGCACACGCGTTAATGGCGCAGACTCGGTGGAGTAGGTTCTTATCTCACCGCTCGCCATGTAGACGATGGTCACGAGCCTGTGTTCGGTCTTTAAAACAGTGCCGAGGCCCAGATCGTTTTCTGTATCGCTGATCCAGCGCTGGCCGGGAACAAAACTATGCATTTATTATGAAATTTTTCGCAGTATGAGTGTAGGGTCGAGCGTCTGCTGATTGTAAACCTATACGGCGTGGCTTTCCATTTGCGAATCGGTCTTTGTAGGTGGTGACTAAGTGTTGAACAGGTTCTTTGCCTGTTCACGCAACAGATTTTTCTGCACCTTACCCATCGTGTTGCGCGGCAATGAATCCAGAACCAAATACTCTTTCGGTTGTTTGAACTTCGCAAGGGCAGTGCTTGCACTGTCCCTGATCGCTTGTAGATCAATGCTTTGCCCTTCCTGCGCGACCAGAACCGCTACCACGCCCTCGCCAAAGTCCGGGTGCGGTGCCGCAACCACGGCTGATTCTAGTACCGATGGCTGATCGTCCAGCAGCAGCTCTATTTCTTTCGGGTAGATGTTGAATCCACCGGAGATAATCAGGTCTTTGTCGCGTCCAACGATATGGATGTATCCGTCGGTGTCACATTTGGCCAGATCCCCGGTGATGAAAAAACCATCTGGTTTGAAGTCTTCAGCGGTTTTTTCTGGCATTTGCCAATAGCCTTTGAATACATTTTCGCCGCGTACCTCGAGCACGCCGATTTCATTCGCATCCAACCGGTCACCTGATTCTGGATCGACTACTCGTGCTTCGACACCCGGTAAAGGAAACCCGACGGTGCCAGCGCGGCGCTCACTGTCATACGGGTTGGAAGTGCTCATGTTGGTTTCGGTCATACCATACCGTTCCAGGATCCGAAGTCCGGTGAGTTGTTCAAATGACTCGTGAGTTTCTGCCAGTAAAGGTGCGCTGCCCGAAGTAAACAGGCGCATGTGGCTGACCAGATCACGGGTGAGTCTTTTATCTGCCAGTAGCCGAGTGTAGAAAGTCGGCACACCCATCATGCTGGTGGATTGCGGCAGTAGTTCGATGTAGTCATCAACGTTGAACGATGGCAGAAAAATACAGGTGCCACCGGCGAGCAGTAGCGTATTGGTCGCTACAAACAGACCGTGCGTGTGGTAGATCGGTAAACCGTGGAGCAATACATCGTTCTCGGTGAATTGCCAATAATCCACGAGCGTGACTGCATTAGACAAAAGATTGCGATGCGTTAGCATGGCGCCCTTTGATCTGCCGGTGGTGCCCGACGTGTAGAGTATTGCTGCCAGATCTTCTCCATCGCGAGGCCGTACCTGATTATCAGGAGTGCTGGATGAAGAAAGAGGGTATGCGGTCGCCTGCTCGCTGAAACTGCCACTGCCGTCTGCGTTCAGAGTCAGTAATTTGCATGGGTGGTTTTTTGCGATTGGCTGCAATGCGTTTTCGTTGCTCTCATCACAGATGAAAACAGCCGGTGTCGCATCACCAATAAAATACTCGATCTCTGTGGCGGTGTAGGCGGTATTCAAGGGCAGAAAAACGCAACCGCACTTAAGGCACGCTGCATAGACGGCAATGGCTTGTGGGCTCTTGTTGACTTGAACAGCCACTCGGTCGCCTGGCTGCGCACCCAGACCCTCGAGCAGCGCTGCGTATTGTCCTGCGAGCGCGACAATATCCCGATAGCTGAAGTCGGGGCCGATTCTGGTCTTCAGAAATACTTTGTCGTTGTCACTTTGTGGTGCAAACAGAGCGTCGTAGAGCACATTAGCCATATGATAGGCCCGAGTATCCAGCGAAGCGCTGTAAATTAACACAGGCTTTGCGAGAGGAATATAGCGCCGGTGAGTATTGTCAGATTTTTGGGTGAGGTGTTTTACGTTGCAGGCAGATCGCTAAATCGGGTGCTGGTGCGCTGCGTCTTTACCGCTTACCTGTTGCTGCATTGGATTGCTCAGCCTGGGTTATTTAAAAAACGGCTGGATTATTTAAAA
>CAZQKJ010000169.1:0-1683 GCA_964593315.1 uncultured Granulosicoccaceae bacterium | reverse complement strand
GGATTATTTAAAACGGCTGGATTACGGCCTGGCTGGATGAGCCTACTGTCCAAATGACCGCACTGGTAAATAACTGCATTGGTAAATAGCCGCATTGGTAAACGGACCCCGCTGGCTATGTTACTCCGCAGGATTGAGCTCGGTTTGAGGATCGGTCGTGGGTGGTGTTGGGAATGGAGGGCGTCGCGCTATTATTGCGAGGCACAACATCGACAAGGCGATGCACGCAAGTGCGGTCACTAGATATCTCCCGGTACTGTGGACTTGTGGAGGGGTGAATATAGTGTTTTGGAATACTTAGTTCTACTGGTATGTCATTAAGTTGCCGTTGTTTGCAATTCTGGTTTAAGTCTTTATAAGCCTTAGCTTCAACATAGGAAATAGTGTGATCCATTTCACAGACTTTTTTCTGTTCAAGGATCTGATTTTGTATCCCGTTGGGGAATTTTCTGACGATAGCGTTCGTTTTTAGCAAACAGTGTTAATGGGTTCTCAAGCGCTGGTATTTCCCAGTCGCTATGTCGGTAAGAACGAGTCATTTGGTCTGTGTCCTGCAATGAGTGCGTTGTAGCCGACCCGTGTCTCTTCGGCAGAATATTCCCCACAAAATTTAACAGGTGCCAACATGCATGCACGATTAACCGTTAATCAACGCCATAAAATTGAAAAAGACATCGCGGCCCTGGTGGCATCACTGAGCGAAGCCGTTAGCTGCGGAGATAACCGCATCAGCGAGCTGGAAAAGCTCCTTGAGTCGAGCAAGTCGGATGTGGCGGATGCCAAGGTTGAACTGACTCGCGTGAATAAAGCGAACAAAGAGCTTGAAACTCGTGCGAGTGCAGCTCGTGATGAGCTGAACACTCGAGACACTGATCTTAAGGTGCAGCGCCTGGAGCTGAAGAACCTTGGTGCTGAAAACCAGGAACTGCAAAAGCGTCTCTCTGGTACTGATGCCGAAATCAGAAGTCTTTCTGACCAACTGGCAGCTGCAATAAAAGACGGTGAGTCAGGTCAGCGCGACATGGCTGCAAAGCAGTTGGAAATCGCCGAGATGATGGAAATCATTACCACATTCGAAACCACCGATGCCGAGTTGCGTGAGCGTATTATCAGTCTTGAGAAAGCGTTAGTGACTGAGCGACAACGTGCAGGTCAGGAGCTGATGAGCCGCATTCTTGAGCTCGAATCAATGTTGGACGTTGAGCGTCGTCGTGTTGAAGAGCTACCAGAAATGACTTCTATCGCAACGATCCATACTTCCGGAAAAGCTGCGAACACTGTGACAAAATCCAAGCGCCGACTGAACAAAAAAATCGGTTAACAGCGATTTTAAATTCTTTGTGGTACAGCAAAAAATCCCGCGGACTCGCGGGATTTTTTGTTTGTCAGGTGTGTGGCGGCTGGTATGGGTTGGCGCTATTCTCTTTGAGCCTGTAATTTGACCCTTATTCTCTTCTCACCGATTGCTCGGTGCCCAACTTCAATTTCAGCGGACTCACTCTGCTCACAAGCTTTTATTACACTCGCCAGTTGTCTGCAGAACTTCAAGATGAATTGTTGTTGAGTCGAATTAAGCCCGACCCCGTTATTGATCTGGTCTCGCTTGTTACGGTATTCCGGTGATGTAGCCGCACCTTGTTGTGCGGCTTTGCTGTTGGTCTCCGTTTTATCACTGATGCAGGG
>CAZQKJ010000168.1:0-7615 GCA_964593315.1 uncultured Granulosicoccaceae bacterium | reverse complement strand
TTCTTACGGTGATGCAGAAGGGCTATACGCTGAATGATCGGTTGTTGCGACCGGCAATGGTTGTTATAGCAAAATAGTGTTTCATTTTTATCACAGATAAGTTGAATTTTGCCCCTGGGGCACCACTTTATTTCGTAATACAAGTTATAGCTGCCTGCGAGGCAGCGCCGGAGACAAATAGCAATGGGTAAGATTATCGGTATCGACCTGGGAACCACGAATTCCTGCGTCGCAGTGATGGAAGGTGGCACTCCAAGAGTCATAGAAAACACAGAGGGTGATCGCACTACGCCCTCAATTGTTGCCTTCGTTGATGATGACGAAGTTCTGGTGGGGCAACCTGCGAAGCGACAAGCAGTCACCAACCCCACTAACACGCTGTACGCGGTGAAGCGATTGATCGGGCGTCGGTTTGATGAGAAGGCCGTCCAGAAAGACGTTGACCTTGTGCCATACAGCATTGTGAAAGCAGACAATGGCGATGCATGGGTTGAAGCGGGTGGCAAGAAAATGGCGCCACCAGAGGTATCAGCGCGCGTACTGATGAAAATGAAAACCACCGCAGAAGAATATCTGGGTGAAGAGGTAACAGAAGCGGTTATCACTGTTCCGGCCTACTTCAACGATTCTCAACGGCAAGCAACCAAGGATGCCGGTAAAATTGCAGGCCTTGAAGTAAAGCGAATCATCAATGAGCCCACTGCCGCAGCACTTGCCTACGGTATGGACAAAAAACTCGGCGACGCAAAGATTGCAGTGTTTGATTTAGGTGGTGGTACCTTCGATGTATCCGTAATCGAGATCGCCTCTATCGACGGTGAGCATCAGTTTGAAGTGCTTTCTACCAACGGTGATACCTTCCTGGGTGGCGAAGATTTTGACAATCGATTGATTGAATATCTTGCCGATGAGTTCAAGAAAGAAAACGGTGTTGATTTACACAATGATCCGCTCGCACTGCAGCGTTTAAAAGAAGCGGCAGAGAAAGCCAAGATCGAGCTGTCATCCAGCCAGCAGACTGATGTGAACCTGCCTTATGTTACTGCAGATGCCTCTGGTCCCAAGCACCTTAATATGAAGGTTACGCGCGCCAAGCTTGAATCATTGGTAGAAGACCTGATCAAACGTACCATCGAGCCTTGTAAGGTGGCATTGAAAGACGCGGGATTTAGTGCTTCAGATATTGACGATGTTATTCTCGTTGGTGGTCAGACTCGCATGCCCAAGGTAATTGAAGAAGTACAAAGTTTCTTCGGCAAAGAGCCACGTCGTGATGTGAATCCTGATGAAGCGGTTGCTATGGGTGCTGCTATCCAGGCTGGTGTGTTGGGTGGGGACGTGAAAGACGTACTGCTGCTTGATGTAACACCTCTGTCACTCGGTATTGAAACACTCGGTGGTGTGATGACCAAGTTGATCGATAAGAACACGACTATTCCTACCAAAGCACAGCAGGTATTCTCTACAGCTGATGACAATCAAACTGCGGTAACCGTGCATGTGTTGCAGGGCGAGCGCGAGATGGCGACCGGTAATAAATCACTGGGTAGATTTGACCTGAGTGATATTCCACCTGCACCGCGTGGCATGCCGCAGGTTGAAGTAACCTTTGATATTGATGCAAACGGCATCCTGAATGTTTCTGCAAAAGACAAAGCGACTGGCAAAGAGCAGTCTATTATCATTAAAGCTTCCAGCGGCCTGAGTGATGAAGAAGTAGAAGCGATGGTTAAAGATGCAGAAGCCAACGCTGAAGATGATCGTAAACTGAAAGAACTGGTTGAGGTTCGTAATCAGGCTGAGAACATGATTCATGCGGCTGAAAAGTCAGTGGTTGATCTTGGAGAGAAGGTCACTGATGACGAGAAAAGCGAAATAGAATCTCGCGTTGGTGACTTGCGTGAAGCACTCAAAGGCGAAGATAAAGACGCCATTGAAGCCAAGTTGACGGCACTGACTGAGTCCTCTGGCAAACTTGCAGAACATGCATATGCAGAGGCAAGCGCTGAAGATGGTGGCGCGCCGGCTGATGATGCATCTGGTAGTGCAGAGCCTGCAGATGATGTTGTCGATGCCGAGTTTGAAGAAGTCAAAGACGACAAAAAGTAGAAATACCCGGATGTGCCGGGTTGATTGTGATCCGGGAGTGCATTCGCACTTCCGGATTTTTTGCATTCACGGGTTAAGCAATGTCAAAGCAAGATTATTATGAACTGTTGGGTGTGTCGCGTGATGCTGACGACGCGACGCTAAAGAAAGCCTATCGCAAACTTGCTATGAAGTATCATCCGGATCGCAATCCTGGTGATACCGCCGCAGAAGAAAAGTTTAAAGACGCCAAAGAAGCCTACGAGGTCCTCGGTGATTCACAAAAGCGTGCCGCTTACGACCGCTTTGGTCATGATGGGGTCAGCAATTCAGCCTCTGGTGGTGGTGCAGGAGCAGGTTTTGGCGGAGCTGACTTCAGTGACATCTTCGGAGATGTATTCGGTGACATATTCGGAGGAGGCGGTGGTCGCAGCCATGCTCGTGGTGGTGCAGATCTGCAATACAACCTTGAGCTGTCGCTTGAAGATTCGGTAGCCGGTACTGAAAAGTCTCTCAAAATACCGACTCAGGTGAGTTGTGAAACCTGTGATGGCTCTGGTGCCAAGCCCGGTACTTCGAAATCTAAATGCGATACCTGTGCTGGCATGGGGCAGGTGCGTATGCAGCAGGGTTTTTTCTCGGTACAGCAAACTTGTCCTACTTGTCGCGGTGCGGGTGAAAAAATATCTGACCCTTGCGGTAAGTGTCGTGGGGCAGGGCGTGTACAAGAGCAAAAAACTTTATCCGTTAAAATTCCACCGGGTGTTGATACCGGGGATCGAATTCGTTTGTCCGGTGAAGGTGAAGCGGGGGAAAAAGGAGCGCCATCTGGCGACCTCTATGTATTGGTGCAGGTTAAAAAGCACAGTATTTTTGAGCGCGATGATGACGATCTTCTCTGCACAATGCCTATCGATATCATTACAGCAAGTCTTGGTGGTGAACTGGAAGTGCCAACACTAACCGGCAAAGTGAACTTGAAAATTCCACCTGGCACTCAAACGGACAAGGTGTTCCGCTTACGGAATAAAGGGGTTACACCTGTGCGTAAGAATGCAGCGGGAGATTTACTGTGCAGAGTGCAGGTTGAAGTGCCCATTAACCTGACATCTGAACAAACCGCATTGTTCGAGCAACTCAAAGAGACGCTTCAGGGTAAAAATAGCTCCAAACACATACCTAAAAGCCATAGCTGGCTGGATGGTGTAAAAAGCTTTTTTAACATGCGGGACGATTGAGCTTAATTCTGGCGTGCATGCCATTTTATCTTTTTGGTGTTGTCACTACGGCCGGGTGCAGGCTTATCCGGATGTTCTTCTACATCTGCAACCCAAAATGGTGAGTGTGCGGAACGAATCGATCCTTCCGTGGGGTGTTGGCTTTCACTGAAGAATCCAACATCCTGCAAGTGTTCGTTTTCCAGTAAATCCAGCATTGAATAAACCCGCGTGCAGGGGATGTCAAGTTCTTTAAAGATCTTTAGCCATTCAGATGTGGTGTGTGTGACCATAGCGTCTGACAAGGTAGCGTACAGTTCATCGACGCGTGCACTGCGCTCAACCGAAGACTGGACCCAGCTTTCAGTGGCAAGATCACTTTCAATATATTTCAGTACTCGCAACCAGTCCTCACCATTGTATGGCATCACAGCAATGTAGCTGTCTTTGGTTTTATAGGGTCGTCTGTTGGGAGATAGCAAGCGTTCGTACCCCACTGTGCCAATAGCGGGTATAAAAGTTTCGCCTGCAAGTTGTTCGGCCAACAGGAATGCCACGGTGCCTTCAAACATAGGGGCTTCAATCACGCAGCCTTTGCCTGTTTTGGCCTGATGCGCTATACCTGCAAGCATCGCCATGGCCAAATGCATGCCCCCGACCTTGTCGCAAACAATGGTGGGTATAAACCGCGGTTCACCTTGTGTTCCGCTATTAAGTGCAGCAATGCCGGACGCAGCCTGGATGATGTCATCGTAGGCTGGTTTATCAGCGTTGCGACCGCGACTGCCGTACCCGGGTGTGTGGCAATACACCAGCTCGGGATTAGACTGTTTCAATTGTTCGGGCCCAAGGTCTAGTCGCTCGGCTGCAGAAAGGCGCATGTTATGCACCAGTACGTCAGCGTCTTTTAAAAGTGAAAGAAAGCAGTCTTTGTCTTTCTTGTCTTTAAGGTTCAGGCATACGGAGCGTTTGTTGCGATTCATATTCAGAAAGCCAGCGCCCATATCTTCAGAACGAGACGGCTTTACATAACGAAATATATCTCCTGATGGAGGTTCAACTTTTATGACATCAGCGCCAAAGTCACCCAGATACTGGGTCGCAATCGGGCCGAGTACCACCGATGTCAGGTCGAGTACCCTGACACCTCTGAGCAGGTTATACATTAGGCAGAGCTCTTGTTTGTGAGCCCGCTTTCACCCATCCATGATGAAATATCCTCCAATAGTTGCTCTGGCTCATCAAGGTTGAGAAAGTGGCCGCAGTGAGCGTAGGTCACGATGGTGGTATCCGGATGACATTCTGCGACCTGTTGAGGAAACTGACCAATCTCTCCGGGTTTTAGTGATCGGCGCGGGGCGTCTGCAACACGCACAGTGGATTGCACCACCAACACGGGTTTTGATGCAGCCATTTTTAATTGCGGCATAAACTGCTGTGCGTCCCAGATAATCATGTTGCGATAAAGCGCTGAGAGATTTGCATTGGGCATTTCAGCAACGCGTTGTTGATACATGTCTTGTTGGGTTTTGAATGTATCCGGCAGGAACATTTGTTGGAATAAGCCTTGCGTCCACGGCTCTATTTTGCCGTCACTAGTGGCAACCTCAAATTCATCAAGCACTGTAGTAAGGTTGTTCGAAACTGTGTTACTGCCGTCGAGAAAAACTAATCCCGCTACTCGATCAGGTACTTGTCTGTGTACTTCAAGTATCACTCGTACACCCATGCTGTGACCGCACAGAACTGCGTTGGTAATTGCATTCTCAGTCAGAAGTTGCGCTACATCAGATGCCAGTTGTTCAACCGTGAGTTCCTCGGGCTTTGCATCACGGCTGCTTGCTCCGTGACCTCGCAGCGTCGGGGCGATAACCCGGTGCATTTTTGACAGTGCGTCAATGTGCCACTGGTAGTCTGTCGGGGCGCAGCAGAAGCCGTGTATCAAAACAACGGCAGGTTCACCTGTGCCGGTGTCGATTGTTTTTTCATGAGTCATTTAGGTTCGTGTTTCATTGTTGGCTATTTTTCCTGCAATAGGCGATTGTTTGGTGTAGTGATCTGCGCTTGAGCTTTGAGCCAGATTCTGGTCAGGTCTGGTAAGACTATTGTAATCTGCCTTCGATGGCAGTTTAACAACAGCCGTGTGGCGGGTTGCTGGAATATCGTCATGCAATGACTCGCAGCACCGGCATCCTTAGCGCGGTAAATTTCCGCCTCTTGCTCCGCTTTGGAGGTCTGGAGGAACTAATGCACTATTCAATATGAGACGATTTGCTGAATCGTGGTCCGGTTGGCGAGGCTTGGGTCTGCATATTGCGTGATATGCCAAAAAACCGTAAAGAAATTCCAGATGAGCCAAAAAAACCTCGCTGCCAAAGCAAAGAAAATTGCACTACTCCCAGTGTATACGCTGCAATTGTTCAGTGGCGCGAAGTCCTTTCGGGATAATCCGATCATCGGCAGTAAAATACTCAATCGGATGGGTCTGCATGTAGTCCGTGTGGTTTTAGCGGCTGGAATGACCAAACTGCGCTACCTGTGTCTGGCGCCGTTGATGGACAAATCCGAGCGTCAGTCATTTAGTCAGAACGGCTATCTGTTGATTGAGAACTTTTTGCCGCAGGAGAGTTTTGACTCTTTAAATCAGGAAGTGCGTGGCATGCATGAAGTCGAAGTGCGTCAGTGCGTTCAGGGAGATACGTTAACGCAGCGTGTTCTGCTCAATGACGCTGTGCTCGAGTCTGCGCCTGTTTGCCAGCAACTGGTAAACAATGCGGAATTTCTTGACCGGATGAAATACACATCGGCCAGAAACAACAGCCCTATCTTTTATATTCAAAACGTGAAAAGTAATGCCCGTGATGCAGATGCTGATCCGCAGCGCTTACTGCACAGCGATACCTTTCATGCCACTATGAAAGCCTGGCTTTTTTTGGATGAAGTAGGCGATCACAATGGTCCTTTTACCTATGTAGCCGGATCTCACAAGCTCACTTTGAAACGCCTGAAGTGGGAGTACAAAAAGAGTATCGAAGGCAGCGCGCAAGAAAACTCTTATGGTTCACGTGGCTCGCTTAGAGTAGCTGATGATGAGCTTGAATCTATGGGTATGCCCGCTCCCAGTCTGTTTAAGGTGCCTGCCAATACACTGGTAATCGCAGATACGCACGGTTTTCATCGACGTGGTGCCGCCAGTGAGAAAAGTGATCGACTGGAGATCTGGGCGTATAGCAGAACTAACCCTTTTAATCCGCTAGTTGGCTTTAATCTTGGCTGGTACAACAAATTAAGTCACGTTGTCATTGATAAGTATCTTAAGAGAGCCGACCGGATCGCTGAAGAAAAAGGCATGCGCGCAAGCTGGCATCTGATCGATTCCACTGAAATGTTCGGTGAAAATACGGCCCCCGTTACAGAAGCTGCGAACGAAGATCAATCGTTGGAGAGGGAAAACACCTGCGACCGCGATATTAAAAGTAGCGAGATCGAAGCGGCCTAGTTTTACTGTGCTCGTCACGCTGTGAAGAGCGCACTTCGCCTGTAGTAACTTACAATAAAGTAGACACTCGGGCTTTGCCATATCAATCTGCACAGTTAGTGTAGAATCTTGCTCATCGCAATCGTCCTGAAATACCGTGAGCCGTTACCGACCTCCTGCCGCTCCGTCAACTGCGTTAATCACTGCTGACGGATTCGAAGCACTACAGCAAGAACAAAAAGCACTGTGGGTGCGTCGCAAGAGCGTGACCGAAGCGGTGACTGCAGCGGCAGCCGAGGGTGACCGGTCTGAAAACGCTGAGTATATTTATCGCAAAAAAGAACTGCGTGAAATTGATCGGCGAATTCGTTATTTGCAAAAACGCCTGGCAGTTTTGAAAGTCGTCAATGAGGGGCCGACCGATCAGGACCGGATCTTCTTCGGGGCCTGGGTGGAGCTGAGTGATGAAGACGGTCAGATTTCTTCAATGAGGATAGTCGGGCCGGATGAGATTGATACGACCCGTCATTGGATCAGTGTCGATTCCGTGATGGCGCGGAGTCTACTAAAGAAGGAAGAGGGTGATGAGGTTGAGGTGCAGGCCCCGGGCGGGGTGACGCGTTACTGCGTTGAATCTATCCGGTACTCGGGCAGTGCAGAGTAGTCAGCACGGAAGGGTTTGGTGGCCTTTCGCCTAAGTGGGCAGATCAGGAAGTGGGTCGATCAGGCTGACTTCACGCCGTTAGTGTCGTCAACCGGAACTATCAATTTCACTGGTTGCTGGCTGTCAGTGACGACATTCTCGGTCGGAGTCACCGCCAGCAGCATCAGT
>CAZQKJ010000167.1:0-7617 GCA_964593315.1 uncultured Granulosicoccaceae bacterium | reverse complement strand
CGTAGTTGCCAGGTTAAAGACGCGCCGATAAGAGACTGGGTAAAACTTGCAGTCAATCGCGCGAAAGCTACCGGTTGGTCAACGGTGTTCTGGCTTAACGCCAACCGTGCACACGATGCACAGTTGATCAAGAAGGTCGAGCTGTATCTCAAAGATCACGACACCTCAGCACTGGACATCAAGATCATGTCAGTCAGTGAAGCGACCAGCTACACGCTCAAACGTATGAAAGACGGTGAGAACACCATTTCAGTCACAGGCAACGTACTGCGCGACTACTTAACAGATCTGTTTCCGATACTGGAACTAGGCACCAGCGCCAAAATGCTATCCATAGTGCCATTGATGAATGGCGGCGGTTTGTTTGAGACAGGTGCGGGTGGTTCCGCCCCCAAGCACGTGCAACAGTTGGTAGAGGAAAATCACCTGCGTTGGGATTCACTGGGAGAGTTTCTGGCGATCGCAGTATCACTTGAACACTTATCGGAAACTTCCAACAACAAGGAAGCCGCCATTCTCGCAACCACGCTCAATGCTGCAACCGAGAAATTACTCACCAACCGAAAAAGTCCATCAAGAAAAGTGAATGAACTCGATACACGAGGCAGTCACTTTTACTTGTCATTGTATTGGGCAGAGGCGCTTGCCTCACAGACTGATGACGCAACACTTGCCAAACATTTCGAACCTCTGTCTAAAGCTCTGCAAGCGGATGAAGACAAGATTGTCGGGGAGCTCAACGGTGTTCAGGGTAATAGTGTCGACATTGGTGGCTACTACCTGCCGGATCTCGACAAAGCGACTGTGGCTATGCGACCCAGTGAAACACTGAACAGCCATATCGAGCAATTTGCAAAGAGTTGATACTGACCTGAAAAATTACCCACCTTCCCTTACCGCGAGCCAGCGGCTCAGGCAGGGTTGGTGGGTAGATCATCTGTACAACAGCTAGCGCCACAACGACGCTACACTGCGTCCAGACGGGGAAAAGACACAGAGATACATACGCTATCTCTGCCTTCAACATTCCAGGCCTGACAGCTCGCATGATGAAAGTCTGCCACTAGCTTTACAATGTGCAGGCCAAAACCCATATGCGGCTGATCATCCCGTGATTCTCGAATACTGACCATAGGTGCAAATAAATCTTTAGACATTGGTAACCGGCTACCGGCATTCTCTACCAAAAGATCATAGTGACTCCCGGTAGCAATGAGTCGCAACAGGATTGTACTACCCGGCGCACTGAAGTCCACAGCATTTGACATTAACTTATCAAGCATCTGATGCAACAGCTCAGCTGATGCACTAACCGGTGCCTGCGATAGCTCCGTGTGCAGAATGACCTTCCGATCCTGGTAAAGACTGGCATAAACTTCTTGCGCCACGTGTACCCAGGCCACCAAATCCAATCGCTCTTTGGATGAGCGTTCTATTGTCTGCTCTACACTACTCGCCTCTGATAGATTTCTTATCAAACGCTGCAATCGCTCCGCACCCAGTTCCGCGCGCTCTACTGATGACCGCGTTTTATCATCCAGTTGATGCTTGTCTATGCCTTCAAGCGATGTGGAAACCACACTGAGCGGCGTACGCAACTCATGCGACAAACGCGACCCCAGTGATTGCAGATAACGAGTATAACCGTCGAGCCGCCCAATGATGGTACTAAAGCTTCGCGATAAATCTCCAATCTCATCCGGTGCATCAGATTGCTTTACAGCTTGCACAATCACACCATCACCGGTGACAGACTGCTCCACTGCATCGCGAAGTTTTCGGACCCGCCATGACAGCAGTGAAGCAAATCCAATTAATGCCGCCGCAATAAGCAACACCGACAGACCAAAGATCTTAACCAGACGCAGCATGGCGGTTTCAGTAAACGCAGTTAACGATGCTCTGGGCATCTGCACAAAAAGATAGCCGTGTAGATCATTGTCCTTTTCAACACGAGTAACGGTTGAGTAGAATATCCGCTGATAAAGATCCTTTAAAAATTCTGGCCTCTCAGTTAACTCCTCAAAAAGCTGAAACTCCTGAATACCTAACTTGCCATTATCGATCTCAGGTAATCGTCGGGTATCAACATTCTTGGCTAGTGACCAGGCTATAAATCGATAGAGCACCGCATCGAAGACATTATTCTCTGCGGGTATAAACTCACGCAGCGTGGCATCTGGAACACGTTTGTCAGAGTCTGCAAGTAACCATCCCTGCCCATTGAACACACGCATTCGCATGCCTGGCTCGGTGTAAGGGTCAAGCAGCGTGTTCATCGCCTGGTCAATAACCTGCAACTGCCCTACATCATCCGGCTCATCGGGATCAAACATACCGGTCCACCGATGCCCGTCACCTGCGGCATCAACATCAATCACAGCCAGTCCGAATTTTCCATCTTCAGGCAGCGGTATCCGAAGTTCTACATCGTAGCCGTCATCTGTCTCCGCCATAGAGGCGATGTATTCGTTGGCTACGCGAAGCGGACGCACCCCCTCTACTGCGTCATCAAAGTACTGTCCAAACTCGGCACCTGGCGCACTCCATTGAAAGGTATAACGGCGAATATCAGCGTTATCATCAAGCACTCGTATCACGATTTGATCGGCGTCTACCCGACGGTTACTCAGTGAGTTGCTATAAACTATTTGCTGATCCGTAACCTTTAAAAAAAGGTACAAATCGCCCTGCCATACGGCAGCCCTCATAAGAAAGGAACTTGCAGCCTGCTGATCGACCTCATCAACCGATAGTTTATTCATAGAATAACGGAACTGACGCGGCAGCATCTCGAAGGTCGACCAGTCATCCGCATAACCATCGACCAACATCTCGGTGTTTAATCTTCCCGCCAGCAAGGTTTTTGATTCCGGTCTGACGCGCGGGTTGATACTACCGATGATTGCTGCCACCTCTTCTGCTGCAAGCGAGACGGTCTCGTGCGTCTGTTCCAACTGATCATCGCGCAGATTGCGATCGATTTCACCGACAAACAAAAATACAGCCCACGGCAGTACCAGCAGAGACAAGCACACTAATGCCAGTTGTACTCGCAGATTCAAGGTGATTTACCGTTGATGACGCAGAGTCACTACAATCAACATTCAGTCGCTACGCAAGCCATCGGTAGCCCATACCATAGGCGGTCTCGATCTGATCGAAGGCTTGATCAACTGATATAAACTTTTGCCGTATTCTTTTAACGTGTGATGTCACAGTGGCATCATCAAGTACAACATTAGAAGCATCCATGAGTTGTTGGCGGGATTTCACGTGACCAGGATGCAGGGCCAGTGAATGCACCATCCATAACTCGGTTACCGACAACGTAACCGGTAAGGATCGCCAGGTAACCGTCATTCGTTTCATGTCGAGCTTTAAATCACCCGCAACCACGATATCCTCGGGCTGAGCCGGTTGATTGTAGGCATCAACTCTGCGAAACAGCGCCACTACCCGCGCCACCAGGTGAGCAAGACTGATATCTTTGGTCAAGTAATCATCAGCCCCGAGCCTCAGGCCGGAGATGGTGTCGAGTTCGGAATCCAGTGCGGTTAAAAAGACAATCGGCAGTACCGGCGCCATACTTCTTAACTGCCGACACAATTCAAACCCACCCTCAGATTCATTGCCTAAACCCACATCGATGATAGCGAGATCAGGCAGGCTTTCTTCAAAAGCGGAGATCGCATCAGATCGGTTACTGTAGACTGACACTTCATATCCATGACTTTCCAGTGCATCGCGGTAGTTCACTTGTAAAGATGGTTCATCTTCCACCAAGGCGACTTTCTTACCCATTAAACTGGCCTGCCATATTCACTTTTTCTATAACAATACATGTCGTCGCCTGGCCTTGATGTTATCGGAGCCGACACTGACCCGCGCCTGGTATTTATTTCGGCGCCATTCTTATCGCACCATCCATACGAATCACTTCGCCATTCAACAAGCGATTACGACAAATCTCGCTCACCAGTGACGCAAATTCCTCCGGATGCCCCAGCCTTTTCGGAAACGGTACTTGTCCTGCAAGGCTCTGCTGTGCCTCTTCGGGCAGACCGAGCAACATCGGCGTACCCATTAACCCTGGTGCAATGGCCATTGTACGAATTCCAAAACTCGCAAACTCACGCGCTGCCACCAAATTGAGAGACACAATCGCACCTTTAGAAGAACTGTAGGCTGCCTGCCCTATTTGCCCATCGTAGGCTGCAACAGATGCAGTATTAACAATCACACCACGCTCGCCATCATCTTCAAGTGGATCTGCTGGAATCAACGCCTCGGCAAATAATCGCATCATGTTGTAAGTGCCGACCAGATTAATATCGATCACGCGCTTAAAATCTTCCAGCGGACTGGCACCCTCACGCCCGACAATCCGCTGCGGTGGTGCCACTCCGGCACAATTGACCAGCAACCGACCAACACCATGCGCCTCACGCGCCTGCGCCAGCGCTGCGGTTGCCGCATCGGAATCTGACACATTGCAATGGATTCCAAGAGCGCCGGTCTCCTTTGCGACGTCATCCAGTGCCTGTTGATTCACATCGAGCGCTGCCACTTGCATGCCTTGGGCGCACAGCGATTTCACCGTCGCCGCTCCGAGCCCGGAACCACCACCTGTGACAATTGCTGCCAAGCCTGAAACATTCATCTAAAACTCTCCAACAAGTACCTAAACTGCTTATAGCTTACGACGCTTTGCCGCTAAAGTGGGTGGAAAATACAAAATATGACCAAACGGACGTTGCAACTCGTTTTAACGTCGAAGCGATTATAATTGGACAAACTAAACTCTGGCACCTTGTCGTCAGAACATTCAAAATAGCCACAGGCGGGCAATCTACCGCCGGCCAGCACCGGAGTCACCCAATGGATACCGAACGCGAATCGATGGAGTTTGACGTAGTTATCGTCGGCGGTGGCCCTGCAGGGCTTGCAACTGCCTGCCGCCTCATGCAACTCGCGCAGGAAAACGAGACCGAGCTATCCGTGGTTCTGCTGGAAAAAGGCTCAGAGGTCGGTGCACATATCCTGTCCGGCGCAATCCTCGAGCCAAAAGCCTTGAACGAGTTGTTCCCTGACTGGCAAGAAAAAGGTGCACCGCTCAATACAGCAGTTACCGGTGATGAGATGCACTTCTACACCGGTATGGAAAAATCCATCAAAGTGCCGAATTTTGCTATCCCGAAACCCATGCACAATGACGGCAACTATATCGTCAGTCTGGGCAATGTCGCACGCTGGATGGGAGAGCAGGCAGAGGCACTCGGTGTAGAAATATTCCCAGGCTTTGCCGCTGCAGAAATTTTATACAACGATGATGGAAGCGTTGCAGGCGTTGCCACCGGCGATATGGGTATAGGCAAAGATGGCGAGCGCAAAGACAGCTACGAACCCGGAATGGAACTCAGAGCAAAGTACACGGTATTTGCTGAAGGTTGTCGTGGACACCTGGGCAAACAACTGATTTCAAAGTTCAATCTTGATGAAGGCAAGAGCCCGCAGCACTATGGCATTGGTTTAAAAGAACTCTGGAAAGTCGACAAAGAAAAACACCAGCCGGGTTTGGTAGTCCATGGAGCAGGATGGCCCCTGTCTGAAAGTGGCGCTACCGGTGGTTCGTTCCTCTATCACCTGGAAGATCAAACCGTGGTTGTCGGCTTAATCGTAGATTTAAACTACAGCAATACTCACTTGAGCCCGTTTGATGAGTTCCAGGTTTTCAAACACCACAAGTCAATTAAAGCAGTACTGGAAGGCGGTGAACGCATTTCCTACGGCGCACGGGCCATTGTTAAAGGCGGATTAAATTCACTGCCAAAAATGACCTTTCCGGGCGGCTTGGTAGTCGGTTGCGACGCCGGCACCTTAAACTTCTCAAAGATAAAGGGCAGCCACACCGCTATGAAAAGCGGCATGATAGCCGCCGAAACGCTGTTCGAAGAATTTAAAACAGATGCAGACAGTACAGGTAAAGAGCTCGAAGCCTATACCAAGAACTTTGAAGACAGCTGGCTATACGAAGAGCTCTATAAATCCCGCAACTTCGGCCCGGCCATGCACAAGTTCGGCACCTACATTGGCGCCGCTTTCAACTTCATCGATCAGAATCTATTAGGCGGGAAGATTCCTGTCACACTAACGGATGACACTCCCGACCATGCCACTCTCAAAACAGCAGAAGAGAGTCCAAGCATCGAATATCCCCGCCCCGATGGAAAAATCAGCTTCGATAAACCGAGCTCGGTATTTCTCTCAAGCACCAATCACGAGGAAGATCAGCCTGCACACTTAACACTTAAAGATGCATCAATACCTCTTGGTACTAACCTGCCAAAATGGGATGAACCCGCACAGAGGTACTGCCCCGCCGGAGTGTATGAAGTGGTTCAAAAAGCAGGGGAAGAATTATTTCAGATCAATGCGCAAAACTGCGTTCATTGTAAAACTTGTGATATCAAAGACCCGAGCCAGAATATTACCTGGGTGGTGCCTGAAGGTGGTGGCGGGCCCAATTACCCGAATATGTAGCCTGGGTTATAGCTTGGCTAGGTAACCCGGCGCTGAAAGCGCGCGTGTAGTTACGGCAACAGCGATTGAAAAGAAAGCCGCTTTTTGCGGCTTTCTTAAGCTTGATTCTAAACGCTGATCTTTATACCAGTTCTTTCTCAACAAGCTTTCTTGCGGACTCTTTCAGGCCCACAGTGGTAGAAAATTCATTGACTCGTTTGCTAAATAGCTTATCGATTTTCTTATTATCCAATGTGTGACCAACCAACTCCTCTACTTTCCTGAGTGTGGAACCAGGAGATGATGTGAGCTCCTCGTAGGATATTTCAAGCGTATTGGAAAAGTATTTCGAGAACTTGTTGCGGGAAAGTTCGTAATTATTGAGAAGTTTCTGTTGCTCAACCCATCCCGGCATTCCGCTGAATACATCTAAAATCTCATTCTCGAAGTTGGAGAAATCAGGATCGACCGTGTTATAAGCTTTCAACAGTTTGAATGCTGATATAAACCGGTCAACAGGGTCTCGGGTGATCAGAATAATTCGCGATCCAGCCCCGATAGTCTCAGCCATATACTTGACACCTTCTTCAGGCAGAATCATGTATTCAGGGGTGATTTCTCCGAGTTGAGGATGACCCAGAACACAGGGTCGATACAAATCCAGATAATCTATATCACTGACATTTTTAGACGCTAACATCTTGTTAGCTCTGAGGAAGCACTCTTCTCGCTTATTGCGTGGTGGTACAGCAGCATGCTCAATCTGTTTCCTGGAAAACTCCACTAAAACACGAGCATCTCTTACGTTATAGAGTGTATCGAAATAGTGTAGCTCTTTCACAGGATGCATGAAAACACTCGAGCACTCGTGGAGCACCCTGTGCAGCAGCGTAGTTCCCGCTCGCTGAGAACCAATCCCAATTACAAACTCCGGATCAACAGCCATAGTAGTCCATGCTAGTTAAAATTGAGGCCAAAGAATAAATACGATTCAATGATAAACTCGAGCCTCGCTGTTTATCCTCACGACAGTGGAGCACAGATTGAGGTGTACCTGCATTCATCAGCAGTAAAGTGCCACAACCAACACTATTG
>CAZQKJ010000166.1:0-7648 GCA_964593315.1 uncultured Granulosicoccaceae bacterium | reverse complement strand
CTAAATAACTAAGCAGAGCCTCTGTGCCATCTGAAAACCTCAAACACTGCATTGAAATACTCGAACACCTGATAGGTATTGTCAGTCTTCCCGGACAACCCACGCGGGACATCATCGATTACATCAATCAATATTTGGCAACTCACAACATACAAAGCAGCTTAAGCTTTGACCAATCGGGCGAACGCGCCAATCTTCTGGCGACCATAGGCCCCGGCTACACCGGCGGGGTTATTCTTAATGGCCACACTGATGTAGTACCGGTTGACGGACAAAACTGGACCACAGATCCATTCGTACTGACTCAAAAAGATCAGAGACTATACGGACGTGGCACTGTAGACATGAAAGGTTTTCTAGCCTGTATGCTCGCATCAGTTGGCAGCTGGAAAAACGCTAACTTGCGAAAACCAATCCACCTTGCATTCACTTTCGACGAAGAAATTGGCGGATTCGGTATGCCAGTACTGCTGGACAGCATGGCAACACTCAACATCAAACCATCCGCCGTCATCGTTGGCGAACCTACCGAGTGTAAAATTATCACAGGTCACAAAGGTGGCTTTGAGATGCGTACGGAGATCATCGGTCATGAGGTGCATTCGTGTGACCCTGAACTCGGCGTCAGTGCGATATCTGTGGCCGCCGCATTGATCGCAAAAATAGAAGAGACAGGTAAACGCTTCTCTGACAATCCTGTAGCAGACTCGCCGTTTCAACCACCCTATTCCACTTTTAACATTGGCACTATAGAAGGCGGCATGGCTCGCAATGCAACAGCCGGCTGGTGTAACTTTAACTGGGAGCTACGGCAAATGCCCGGGGAAGATGGTGATAAAATTATCTCTGAAATAAAAACTTATGCAGCGAATGTACTACTTCCAAAGATGCGAGCAGTCAGTTCAAAAGCAGATATTCGAATAATCACTGAAGCACCAGTACCACCACTGAATGACAGCAATGCAGATGAAGCGGCAACACTCGTCAGTCAGATCACCGGTAGGAATAGTCGTGGTGTCGTATCCTTCGGCAGTGATGCGGGCTACTTCAGCAACGCAGGTTTTTCAACCGTACTGTATGGACCAGGCAGTATCTCCCGAGCGCATAAGCCCGATGAGTACATTGAGATTGACGAGCTTGCGCAAGGCCTTGACTTCATGCGCAAGCTTGAGCAGCATTTATCAAAATAGGCATCATACCGTGGAGTGCAATCTAACGTTACAAGCACGGCCCTGGCTGTCATAGGTAACAACCTGCCGATGCACCATACCAGCTGCAACTAAACTCTCAGGTACTCCGATTTTAGCGAAGTTATAGATCGCGGTTGTGAAGCCTGGCACTACCGCTGCCTGATTCAACGGGTGCCTGTAGAACCACACTGTTAATACCAGTCTGGCTCGCCTGCCAGGCTATAAACTGATTCACCGGATTAGATGAGCCTGGACTATTTACCTTCATTATCGGTGATGTAGAATCCGCCCTATCGTATTCATCAGGATTTGTGCTGCAAGCGTACCGGTTGACCCGGTTGGATCGTAATCCGGTGCTACCTCCACCAGATCGAGGCCAATAATATTACCTTGCTTACACAAACCATCGAGTAACTCCAATACCTCATAGTAGTAGAAACCGCCGTGACTGGGCGTACCGGTTCCAGGGGCAATAGAGGGATCGAATGCATCAATATCTATCGTGACATAGTAACGGGCACCTTTGGGTATCCGTTCAAGCACGCCATCAACGCCCATCTTCCTAAACTGTCTGACAGACTGTATGTCAGAACCCATTTCACGTGCATCGGTATAGCCGTCTTTTGCAGTTGACGACACATTGCGAATACCAATTTGACTGAGACCGGTGACATACTCTTTCTCCGCTGCACGACGCATCGGGTTTCCGTGGCCGTACCTGACACCATGGCGTTCATCAACAAAATCCAAATGTGCATCGATTTGTACCAGATGAAAAGATTCCTGCTCAGAAAAAGCGTTAATACACGGTATGTTGATCGAGTGGTCACCTCCCATTACGACCGGTATGGCACCGGCATCGAGTATCTTGCGCACTGCAAACTCAATGTTCTCATGGCTTTTCATCGTATCGGTATGCACGATATCTGCATCACCGATATCTACTATTTTTGTCGTGTCGGCTGGCAGATAGGTGATATCGTCTTCGTGGTCATAGGCACCGGCGTGGCCAAAGGCAAACAGTGTTGAAGCTTCACGGATGCCCCGCGGCCCCATACGCGCACCAGAGCGCCATTGACAACCAAAATCATAGGGCGCACCCAGCACCGCGATATCTGCATCTATCGCATCCCAATCTGATACATACGGATACTTTCCGAACGTGCAGATGCCAACGAAAGGCAAATCAAGCCTGCCATCTTCATAACCGGGTTTAGCCATACCGAATACCATTCTGCTTGTGAGAGTTGCTGACAGTGTGCCACACAACAGTAACTGCTCTTACCTGGAAAACCCAACTCGTTATCTGGTTTCGACAGTTTAGAACTGCGACACGTACAGGTTGGACATCAATACCCCGACAACTCAGGAAGAACTATCAGGCAGGTATGGCCTCAAAGCGATTGGCTACAACATTCTTACGCACACGGGACGCATCAAACACTTGACCGTTCATTGCGATGTATACGCCAGCGTCCACACACTGCAACGCCCCGATTGCACAGCCAATATTAAATACCGCATCAGTCTCACGAAACGCCGCAGGCTGCAGCGCACCTGTCATAACTATGCATTTTCCAGACACCGCATTTTTAAGCCACTGACCGGTTTGCACCATGCCATCGGTACCGTGAGTCACCAGAATCGTGTCACTGTCGGCTTGTAGCACGGTATCAACAATGAGCTGTCGATCATCGTCACTGAGGTCAAGACTGTCTTTACGAAGTATCGGGTGCACCTCGTAGTCAAAGGCTACCTGCATTCGCTCCAGCAGATCTCCAATAACGGGATCGCCAACCTGATAATCGTCTTTGGCATCGTAGTAGATTTTATCTATCGTGCCGCCTGTAGTGATGACATTGACTTTCATCGGGCGCAACAGTTTATTGATTCATTTATTGATTTTGGCACTTCACAATCTTTACAGGTCATTTTAATCCTTACCACCGGCTTTCAGTTCACCCGAACTAATTTGCTCCTGCTCTATTGATTCAAACAAAGCCTGGAAATTACCTTCGCCAAAGCCATCATCACCTTTACGTTGAATAAACTCAAAGAATATTGGCCCGATAACGGTCTTTGAGAATATCTGCAATAATATTTTGGTCTCAAGACCATTTACCACACCCTCGCCATCTATCAGAATACCGTGTTTTTTCATCCGATCCAGTGGTTCATCATGACCGACTACCCGGTCATGACTCATTTTATAGTATGACTCCGGCGGCGGTGGCATAAAGCGAATACCACGCTGATAAATTTCATCAGTGCTATCGTAAAGACCTTCTGAACCTACGGCTATATGCTGTATTCCTTCGCCTCTGTATTTTTCAAGGTAGGAGACTATCTGCCCCTCCTCTCCCCGATCTTCATTCAGCGGAATGCGAATTTTTCCACAAGGAGATGTCAGTGCACGACTGAATAGCCCGGAGTGCTTTCCCTGAATATCAAAAAAACGAATCTCCTTAAAGTTAAATAGATCACCGTAAAATTTGAACCACGTATCCATGTTGCCTTTAAAGACATTGTGGGTTAAGTGATCAAGATAGTAAAAACCAACACCGGCAGGTTTTGATTTAGCGATCCAGTCGAACTCATCATTGAACGGAGATGTGCGGGCGTGTTGATCTGTAAAGTAGATTAAACTGTCACCGATGCCTTTTATAGCTGGCCAGTCCAGGGTCTTATCCTCGGCATCATAAGGTTCAGCCCCGTGCGACACCGCGTGCTTGTATGCTTGCGCGGCATCAGCAACACGCCAACCCATAGCACTGGCACATGGCCCGTGATCGTAACAAAATCTGGCCGCAAAACTGTCTGGTTCTGCATTGATCAGGTAACTGATGTCACCCTGCTGCCATAACTCAACCCTACGTTGCTTGTGGTTGGCAACGTGCATGTAACCCATATTGCCAAACAAATTTCTCAGCACCTGCGGGTCTTCATGTGCGAACTCCACAAACTCGAATCCATCGGTACCCGCAGGATTTTCTGCGGTGATCTCAGCGGCTGGCCCGCTGTGAGGAAATGGCCCCATTCTACTCTCCTGAATGCATAGCAATAGACTAGCTTAATCCATGCACATAATCTGAAGTTTGCAGGTTACCAGCTCGGATAATGCATGAGGTTTAGGTTTCCAGCGTCAATAGCACCCGACAGGTCGCAACCGCCTCAGCAACTGGGTCTGAGACATCTTTAGAGACCATCCTATCGCTGGTATCTTGCGTTGCCTCATGAATAACCGAACTAGGGCTCCGGCGATTCACTGACACCAATTAAGTTGACCCCCATGGGCCCGCGAGGAATGACAAGGTCGACGGTTTCACCACCACGCACCACTTGAACAGGCACAGACTGATCTCTCTCACCTGCGGTAGTTGCAAACTGTAAATCACGGAATGAGAAAATGCGTTCGTCAGAGTAACGCAATATAATATCACCCGGCTCAATGCCCGCTGCATCCGCTGCAGAGTTAGCAATGACATCTTCAATTCTTACCCGATTGTTTCTGCCTTCAGCCACGAGTAGTTTGTCGTAGTCATCATCACCCAGTGTCTCACGCAACTCACGGCGCTGATTTAGCTCTCTCCGCGCCTGATTGAACTGATCGGTATTAACCCATCCTTCACGAGTTGCGCGATCACGTAACTCAAGACGCGCCAATTGCGCTTCATCACGAATCGTCTTTATCGTTTCAACTGTTGAAGGCTCAAAGCCCGCCAATTCCAGATTAGCGCTACCTGTGTCCTGTAGCGCTGGGTCTGGCTGTAGCACTTCATCATCACTCTCGGCCATCTCCTGCAATGTCACTTCCAGCTCACTAATGCGCAATTCCGCGTCAGTTATGCGGGCGAGCAAATCCGGGGTCACATCAGTTGCAACCGCGGCACGATTATCCGCTGCTTCCTCAACTGGCGCAGGAGCAGGTTGAGGAGTGCTAACCGGCTCAAACGGAGAGACTGTTTTTGTGACCGGTGTGCGGACCACCTCACTCTCAGGCGCGGGCCTCACGGGTGGCTTGTCTAATCGAGGAATCGCATACATCAAGGCACCGCCGACGGCTAAGCCCATAATAAAAAGGACGCTTTTTCCAACATTCATAATAACGAGGCCTGCTCTCTACGATTCGCGTGTAAATAATAGCAGTTGACCGGATTTTCAAGTTCAATGCCATGCTCACACTCAATTTCCAACCAATATTATCCGCCAATCACACAAGGCTCACCGGTGCTTCGAACGGATCATTCGATCACAATTGACTGTGAAAATCTCAACACGGTTGAGGCATAATTACTCCGTAACCACTACCTGACCGCACCCTTATCGCACTGATAATTCGAGTTCCAGGGCGAAATATCACGCACAGATGTTGGCACGATTATGAGAATCAAGCTGTTCGGCCATGCTGGTGGCGATCAACCGCTACAGGCTATCGCACTTTTGCTGCTAGCCACACTGGTTTTGTCACTTCAGGATGCCTTGATGAAACTGATGGCAACTGAAACGTCATTCTGGCAAATTCAAACCTTACGTTCGACAGGGAATATTATTATTGCAATCGGACTTGCCGCAGTAAGCGGTGGTTTGTACTTGCTGAAACCTAGGAATCACTCCGGTGTTTTTTTACGCGCAATTTTTCTTGCGCTCACTATGTTTTTCTTTTTTTCCGGAGCCCCCTACCTTTCAGTATCGGAAATGGCCGCAGGCTTGTATACCTACCCGGTTTTTATCTGTTTACTCGCAAAACCCATCCTCGGTGAATCAGTGGGGCGCTGGAGAGTCGCAAGTATTATCTTGGGCGCGGCCGGAGCCATACTGGTACTCAGCCCCTGGCGCGAAGACTACACCGCGGTCCAGCTACTGCCACTGACGGGTGGATTCTTTTTCGCCTGCAATGTTCTAACCTTGCGAAAAGCCTGTCGTCAGGAAAGCACACTTGCTCTGGCCTTTGTGGCCGCATGGATCTTTCTGGCTATTGGTCTGCTTGGCAGTACGCTGTTAACTTTGTATCCGCTATCAGCACAGGCCACCACAGCAGCGCCTTACGTTGCCGTTGGCTGGCCACAGCTGACCGGTTTAATCGCAGGATTCGCCGTCATTGCGTCGGTACTGAATCTGACCGGCAACATTTGTCTGACACGTGCATACCAAACCGCAGATGCCAGCTTGCTTGCGCCACTGGATTTTTCCTATCTGGTATTTGCAGCTGCCTGGGGCAAAGGCATCTTCGGCCACTGGCCGGAGACTCACACCTTATCAGGTATGCTGCTTATTGTCTGTGCGGGGATAACTATCACCTGGCGCGAACAGAGGCGCGCCAGGTCACAGGATTAGCCGGTAACACAGTAAACAATACTGCTGTACATCAATATTTCCACTGCACAACAGCAAGCCTTACGCTACTGCAGGTAGTGCGCAATTTTGGCAGCCTTCAATGAAAGACAAGGCAGACCTTGACATGCTCAGCTCAGCGTTGCACATCAGGTTAATCGTTTGAGATAAATCTAAATCCGCTACATTAAGTGCTACCACTGAATTATCAATTTCAGTAGAAGGTAAACATCCCCATCCCATACCTATCGATGCCATAGATCGCACGGTTGCACTATTGGTTGATTCCATCGCAACAGAAGAATTCGCTGCACCGGCAAATACAAGCTTATCGAGGGCCTTGCGAATCTCGGAGCGCGCGTCAGGCAGAATTGCCGGGAAGGCGCAAAGCTGATCCAAAGAAACAGTGCCATTGTGTATCTGCGTTAACTCATGGTTCCGACTCACAACAACCTTAAGCTTGTCTCTCCATGTTTCTAGAACTTTCAATCTCCGAGGTATTTTGCTCCGCTCTCCATATTCAACCGTAGAGCAAAATCCAAGGTCCAGGGAGCCATCAGTCACAAGAGACTGTACCTCCTCAGAGGTTAGAAACTGAAGATCGATATCGACTGCTGGAAAATCTTTCCGGTAGACACGTAACATCGTTGCCAATCGATCAGCACAGACATGTGCACAGGAACCAATACTAAGCTTTCCACCGACTTCACCCTCAAGGTTCGTAATCAAATTCTCGACTCTGGACAATTCGGTATTTATTTTAAGAGCAGTAGGAAGCAGTACCTTACCCGCTTCGGTGAGATGCACTGTCCGACCGACCCGATCAAACAGCCGACAGTTGAGCTCGCTCTCCAGCGATGCAATCCTTTTACTGACAGCGGGCTGTGTGAGTTTTAGCCCTTCAGCAGATTTTGAAAAAGACCGCTTCTCAGCGACAGCTATAAAAGCCTGCAAGTTATGTATATCCAAAGCGGCTACTCCCCATTTGAGTAAAACATCTAGGTCTGATAGATCAAATTTAAATCGTTATAGACAGAACAACGTCAGCGCATTTCCACTTAGGCCCTGGCTTGACATCCGCCAATCTCCTCGCGCTGCATTTGCCGGGCGGTAAGTTCACTTCTGTC
>CAZQKJ010000165.1:0-7672 GCA_964593315.1 uncultured Granulosicoccaceae bacterium | reverse complement strand
GTGCAGATCTATAGCACTGACCCTAAACGCAAAAAGCCGCGCTAATGCGCGGCTTTTTGACCTAAAGCAACCTGCTTACAAACTTAGTATGAGCGATGGATCTGGTAATGATCCAGGTTGAAAGTACCCGCACCGTGCCAAATTTCTGTACCCATCAGGATATTAGCCAAACAATCAGTATCCTTTAACGGATAGATACCATATTGAGTTGCGTTGTCCTGCGCATGGTCAAGTAGTTCGCTGTACATAATAGTACCGTCCAACTTTTCTTCCTGAGCCACAAACGCTATGTAGTTAGGATTACTGGCTACCTTGGTATACACATCATACGTCTGACCATCACTTGTCGTTGCTACACCACGAGGTGCATCACCTGAAGGTTTACGATCACCGACACGGATCCAGACCATTGCTTCAAACACAGTATTGTCAGTAGCCTGACCTGTGCGTTGTACATCGCAAGATGAGTGATAAAAAGATTCAATCGCTATGTTGTGCTCTGAATCAGTACCGCCTGAAGTCGCCGAGTCAGAACGTCTGCCCTCATATCTCAACGCGTAGTCGATAGTAAATACAGGCGAATCAAATATCTCAACCGGCAGACCAGTTTCTGCATAGGTGCCAGATCGCTCACCGGCAGACTTGGTACCGTAAATCACTTCAGGGTAAGACTTGGTGTTAAAGGTAGAACCCGAAGTGTCGTTCTCAGCACCCCAGTCCCAGTCATACTGCACACCAATGCCATTGCCCGTGTCATACAGACTGATATCCTGGTACCACAATGGAAATTGTGCCGCACCCGCGTTCCACGGATTGTTGCTCACCAGAAAATCTCCATAACGAAGACCTGGCCAGCTGATGACTCGAGAAGGCTCAACACGCTGTGGCCCATCATCTGCCAACAAATCGGCACCGTTAGATTTTATCCCCGCACTGCTGGATGAAAAGAAGCCACTGGCAGGACGAGTTCTGTCCTCTGACAGCAAACTGTTAACCGGGGCTGTAGTAACAGAAGAGTCATTGCCATTATCGCGCGGTTCGGCAATCGCTGTTACATCAGGGTTTTCAGCTACGTCACCAGAACCACCGCCACCACAAGCGGTAACAATAGCCATACTAACCATTACTGCAGTTATTTTAAGTTTCATATTTCTCTCACACCATGTTAAGACACACCAACAGGGGATTGCTTCCCAGAGGTATTAATCGTCGGACATAGAACTGTTGTCGAGCACGATAACGGCCACAGCGCGAGAAACTTAAATAATATGGCTAAAGAATTTTTACCCAGACAGAGAAATGCGGCAAAAGATGAAGCACTTCACAGGCATAACCGTGTGTAACCAGATAGAGCCTGAAGAATAGACCAAATAAAAGACAAGAGAAGGGTCAGAAAAAAACGAGGCCGTGAAACACACACTACTTATAACAGTCCTTCCAGCAACGCAATTCATCCTGCGGTTTGGCCACCGCTTCATAAACACCCCGCGCAATCGCACGTGACAGGCATAGTGACGCCGCATGACCAATAGCTGCTTCGTCAGCGGGTGCAATACTTTCGCGGTCTATGCCAGTGCTCAACGCGTATACAAGATCACCATCAAACAAGGTATGCGACGGTACAACTGCACGTGCCAAACCGTCGTGACTTACGGTCGCCAACCGTTTCAACTGACTACTATTCAATGGCGCGTCGGTGGCAACTATGGCAATAGTAGTATTAGCACCGGCGTCAGCAGACAAACCATTATCCGAGAGAGGCATTGATGGAGGTTCACTACACATACCGTGGCCACCAAATTCGCCGTTGATCTCGAAAGGTGCTGCCCAAAAATGTCCACTACCCGGTGTTACTACGGTACCCCTTGCATTAACAACCACCAGTGCCCCTACTAACATGCCATTTGGCATCAGCAGAGATGCTGATCCGAGCCCGCCTTTAAGGTTAGCTGTAGTGGCTCCGGTACCCGCACCAACAGTGCCCAGATCAAATGAGTCTGATGCATCATCTAAAGCCTGCCTGCCTAAATCTTTGTAAGGATTGCGGCTCCAGCTTTTATTGCCGCCATTAAGCAGATCAAAAACGATAGCACCTGACACCAGCGGCACTTTCACCGCTCCCACCTCAAAACCTCGCCCCGATTCGTGCAAACCATCCATAACGCCCGACGCAGCATCAAGCCCGAACGCAGAACCACCCGAAAAAACAATGGCGTCAATCGCATTGACAAGTTTATCCGGTGCCAGCAAGTCAGTCTCTCTGGTACCTGGGGCACCACCACGCACATCTACCGACGCCACGAAAGGTTTATTTGCAGTCAGAACGGTAGTACCACTTTTCAAGTGCTCGTCTGAAGCGTTACCAACCAAAATGCCATCAATATCGGTAATTAGATTTTTCGGACCCGTTTTCTGCATCGCATTATTTCCTTGATCGTATCTCTATCATCACACACGCTCAGTCTGGCGTCAGTGTTGCCTACCTATAATTTTTACCTGCACGCTGAGCAAAAACTCCGGCACGGACAGGCGGGCACATCGATCAGACCGAGCAGGCGGAGTATTTCAGGCAATGCAACCCGTATCCTATGCGCCCTGCACTTTGATCACAGGTCTGCAACCAAGGCCGATCACCATCGACCAGAGCCGGTCCGAAGACAAGAACTCGTTGGCCGGAAGCCCGGCGCATTGCGAGAAACAATGGGAGTGAGCCTGGATCAGCATCGCGGTTGTAGCAATTGTGATACACCAGGAACGCTGGACTTGTGACGTTATGACTTTAAAACCTTTGTTCACTTGGCATAGCTGGCAATCGGGTAAATAATGTGCCAACCAAAAACACCCTTCTCGGCACGCCTGTGAATCCAAACACCCTTCCGTTGATTATTGCTTTCCTGACAGTCGCCGCTTGCAGCTCAGACGACTCCCAAATCAACGTGGAACCCGAGCCTTTGTTTGCTGGTACGGTCTCGACACCACAGCTTGCTGAACAAACGGTTTTTTTGAAAAGTCCGACCGGGGAAATCACTACCGTCGGCATCGATGCTGAAGGAGTATTCACAGTACCCGATGCCATGACGGATGATCAGTATTTGATGAGAGTGGATCTTGGAAATGACAACTACCTCTACAGCATTGCACACCTGTTAGAACAAGAAGGTAATCGGCAGAATATCCACAGCTATACAGACCTGACGGCTCGCACCTGGTTTGCAGATCAGCAGCTCGATATAAACTCTGTATTTACCAGTGCGGCTGGCATTGACAACTTTCCGCCGGTGGAGAGCGTCAATTCAATCGACACCAATCTGCAAGCTGTGGTTTCGAGCGTCCTGGAAGTCTACGGTCTCGAGTCTGTCAATCTCTCTAATGCAAATTATCTGGCCTCCGATACCGGCATCGATCGTTTCCTTAACGAAAATCCGGTTATCATCAAAGGCACCCGTGCCACTATCATTGTCAACGATCCACAGACCAACATACAGAGCATTGCCGTCAATCAGGTCGCACTGCAAACCACCTTTAGCGACATAGACATAACGCCACCACAACAACCGCTGGGTCTGCGCGCCATGGGTACCGGCGACAATGAAATTGTACTGGCCTGGACTATCACAACAGATAACGTAGGCATTGCAACCTACGAAATTTTTCGCGATGACACACCCATTGCGAATACTCCCTTCCCTGTATACCGCGATAGTGGGTTACTACCGGAAACAGACTACTCTTACACAGTAGTAGCGCGCGATGAATCAGGTAATTTGTCTTTGCCATCAGCTGCATCAATTGCTCGCGTACTGAAAGCACCTGATACAGAAGCACCTGATGTTCCCTCACAGGTAACCCTCGAACCCGATACTCAATCGATACAGCTGTTCTGGAGTCACTCAAATATCGGTGAGCTGGTAAGTTTTGAAGTCACCAGAACCAGTGAAGACGGTTTATTGATAAGGGAAGTCACATCCCCGCGGTTAAACGATCTTGTCGTCGCGAGCGGCACTGAATACTGCTACACCATTGTAGCCGTTGACGCGAGCGAGAATCGCTCTGAAGCCAATGACATCGCCTGCAGCACGACTTCAGGCGCAGCGGTGGTCGAGCCGGTAGAAACAGATGCACTTGCGACCATCAGCATGGCCCAGGAATCTGTCTCTGGAACCGAAGGGGAAGTCATTAGCGTCTTCGTCAACCGTGAGGGGGACCCGACGGGAGAAATCAGTATCGACTATACAATCACCCCCGGTACTGCGTTCGCAGATGAAGACTACATTGCAGCAGACGGCACCCTGGTTTGGACGGACGGTGATGTTGTCGCACGTCAAATCGATATCGAACTACTTCAAGACAACCTTGTTGAAGACACAGAAACCTTGAGCGTAGTACTCACTAATAGCTCTACCAACGCGGTTGTTTCTCAAACCTCTACCTCAGTCATAATTTTCGATAACTGAACCTCCAGTGAACAACCCGTGTAAGCAGAGGTTTGCGCACCTTTATTGCCAACGCTACCAGTACGATGTCTCCTTAGTACAGAATTGCATCGGCATTTAAAATTTCGGTCTGCCAGTGACTCCTTACTAACAGGTATACCTTTCAGCCCGCACTTTAAAGACGGTGAACCGCTGGCAGATACAGGCCCCGCCTGAATAGTAAGCGTCAGGCCACATTTTTTCACACAGCAGTTAGATTCCAGTGAAACCATCTCTGCTATAACGTCATCACATTCTGACTTAGTATTGTCAGCCAACAGGTGGCGAAAGAGGGACGAATAACCACGCCAAATCTCAGAGTTATTATTATGCGCCCTATCAGTTTCAAAAAGCCGTTACTAAGCCTGAACGCTATTGCCATGACTTGCTTGCTAAGTTCATGCAGCGACACAACACTTGGAACCAAATCTTTCGAAGAGACAGAGTCGTTTACGATCCCGTTTATTCCGATCCCATTGAGCGGAATCACATTACCCACTATTGGAATAGATATCGGATTAGCCGCGCAAGAGGCCTACCAGAATGGTGACTTTGACTTCGTTACCAGCGTCAATCTGTCCAGCATCACATTTGAAATAAGTCCTGGCTCAAACGATCCCGCCATTGACACCAATGAAGACGGTAATTTGGATAGCTTCGAGTTTGTTTCAGCACTAGAAATATCCATGCGCGCTGACGGTGGGGAGCCCGTATTAATTGCCACTCTTCCCGACAGCGATCCACAAATCGCAAGTAACACGGATACGCTGCGTATGGTTGTAGAGAGAGATGAAGACATACGTGATCTTATCGAAGGCGATAACCCTACTTTGCTGGTTGATATCACCGGTGCAATTCCACCTGATGCAGTCATGGTCAACGCGAGCATCAGGTTCAGAGTTGGCGTTGGTTTTCGATAAGCCACTTTGCCCGATTTCAACGGCAACGTGGTTCTTGGATTCAGTTGTCACCGCAAGGCCTGGGCCTGGTTAGACAACCGTACTAATTCCCAGGTTGCGTTATGCTACCAGGGATGTGACGCTCCGGTTAGGACGCTCGCGCATCCGTCGTGCCAGGCGCCTCTTCTGTACCCGGTGCCATGGGCACCTCTTCAGTATGCGCATTACAATCTTTGGCCATCTCTACCAATTCTGGCAGTGAGCGCGCTTTCATCTTTGCCATAACACGCGCTCGATGATCATCAACGGTGCGATGGCTGATTTCCAGCTCTCTGGCTATCACCTTATTCGATGCATTCGCAGCACCAGCAACCAAAAGCTTCATGACATCACATTCTCGTGGCGTGAGACTATCGTAACGTTCAACGATCTCACGCTTCCTTGCCGCCTCAGCCATCAACAGTTCACACTGCTTGAGTGCGTCATCTATTCGAGTGGTTAAAAGTTCAACCGGGTAAGGCTTCTCCAGAAAATCTACTGCCCCCGCTTTGATCGCACGCACGGACATGGGTATATCTCCGTGGCCTGTGACAAAAATGATCGGCAAAATGACTTCGAGCGCCGCCAGGTGCTCCTGCAGATCAGTACCACTCATCCCTGCCATTTGAATGTCTAACACGAGACAGGCAATACCATCTTGCTCAAACCGCTCAAGAAATGATTCTGCACTCTCGAATGTCTGGACCCGGTAACCACGTTTTGTCAGTGACCGTGCAAGTGCAGTACTGACAGTGATTTCATCATCAACGATATAAACTGTAGCGACATCTTTATCCATAATTGCGTTCCTCAATTGCTCCTTTCTAGTAATCCGTTCAGCTTCCATGCGTGATCCGTGAATCTTCCTGGTGACCACCATAATAACAATGATGGGCCAATTTAATGACCGCCTGACACACTATATTGCCTTGGCAAATTCAGCCGGCTCATAGCCTACGGCCTCTGCAGCGACGGTCGGTAGCATGAAGTGGAATGTTGTCATATCCTGGTCACTAAAATCCAGCCACAACTGTCCACCATGTGACTCCACAATAGACCGACTGATGGAAAGCCCCATACCGATGCCGCTTTTCTTGGTCGTTTGAAAGGGTTTGAACAGAATTTCACGGACTTCTTTACTGACTCCACTGCTGGAGTTACTCACACTAACCTGTATATTGCCGTCGTAGTCACATTGAGTGGATATGACTATCTTTCGCCTTTTATCCGTATCAACACGGATGGCATCGATTGCGTTACGCTCAAGATTGATAAGCACCTGTTGAATTTGAACCGCGTCGATTATTGGACTCGGAAGACTCTCACCCAGCTGCAAGGTTATATCTATTCCGTGCCTGTCAGCATCCGGCTTGCTTAATCGCATGGTCTCTTCGACGAGTTGATTAATATCAGTCGCCGCCACATCACCGGTTTCTCTACGCACCATTTTACGCAACCCTTTAATGATTGCAGCAGCACGTACCGCTTCAAAGTGTATATCTTCAAGTGCACCAAGATCATCAGAATTCAACGATCCTGTTTCACTCACCCCCCACAGCAGTGAATCACAATTGAGACTGATAGCTGTGAGCGGTTGGTTGAGCTCGTGCGCAAGACCCGCCGCCAACTCGCCTACTGTTGTCAGCCTTGATGCATGAGCCACCTCAGCCCGTAACTGACGATCTTCTGCCTCCAGCGCCTTTTGATCACTAATATCTTCAATCGCCAGCACACTGTACCGGTTACCGTTAGACTCAAACGCAGACAGAGCTATTGCGATCCACTCGGTCGGCGCTGATTTGGTGAGCTGCACTTCCGTTTTAAAAAAACGTGAGTCTCCACGTAACACTCTATCAACCTTGCTCACAATACTGTCATAAGCTTGTTCTTCATGTATAGCATGTTTACGCAGCACATCGATGTAGTGCTGAGGATGTTCCTTATTTACATGGGGAGTTTCGCGGTTGTCATCGAGCTGGGCATAAGCTCGCCATGCGGTATTTTCCTCAATTACCACTCCCTGGTGATTAAGAATCGCTATCTTTTCAGGTAGAGCATTTAACGACGTACGCAAAAACATCTCTGAATCACGCAACGCCTGCTCAGCTTGTTCCCTGCCGCGTATTTCTGCATCTATCAGCGCGTGATTGGCATGCTGTAGCTCAAGCTCCATTTGCTTGCGCTCTGTGATATCCCGACCGATCCCTCGGTAACCGGTAAACTCACCACGCTTATCAAACAATGGCTTGCCACTGACAGAGA
>CAZQKJ010000164.1:0-7681 GCA_964593315.1 uncultured Granulosicoccaceae bacterium | reverse complement strand
GTTCTGTGGCCGGATAAAACCAAAGAATTTTGCATAGTCGACGGTGATGCTACCGCTACCCACTATGGATTGTTTTTGCAAGATACATTAATCGGCGTGGCCTCCCTTTATGAAAACTCAGGCGCCATAAGGCTGCGAAAATTTGCCGTGGACACCCGTTTTCAAGGCAATGGATATGGCACCGCCTTATTGAGCCATGCTATTGATTCTGCAAGAGCCCGAGACGCTTTGTGCTTCTGGTGTGACGCCAGGGAGACTGCCATTCAGTTTTATCAGCAGTTTGGCCTGCAAGTGGATGGCAATCGATTCTATAAATCTGATATCCCCTACTTCACCATGTCTTTAACATTCTAATTGGTTGTGGATTGAGATGCGGGTTCCATAGCGTTTGTGAATCAAGCGACTCGGTTCTTCTCAGCGATATGTCGTTTGAGACTAAGTCAGTGTCAAACAGATATACCCGAATGAAAGAACCCTTTACTATGACCCGGTAAATTGCTGTTCAGCCGATCAGATATTGGCATACTCTCCGGATACAAATAGCTAGCGAAGAAGATCATGCAAACCCCATTAGCTCCCCGCTCTGGCGGACATATTCTGGCAGATCAGTTAAAACTACTCGGAGCGGACACAGTTTTCTGTGTGCCTGGAGAGAGCTTTCTCAACTTGCTTGATGGTTTATATCATCATAGCAACGCCATTCAAACGATAGCCTGCCGTCACGAAAGCGGCGCTTCAAACATGGCCGATGCATACGCAAAAATGACTGGTAAGCCCGGTATCTGCGCCGTGACCCGCGGACCCGGGGCAACCAATGCATCAAACGGTGTCCACACCGCGTTTCAGGATTCATCTCCAATGATTTTGCTCATCGGTCAGGTGGGTCGCTCTATGCTTGATCGCGAGGCTTTTCAGGAGATGGACTACCGCCATGTGTTCGGCCAGATGGCAAAGTGGGTAGCACAAATCGATGACGCCAGTCGCATTCCCGAGTATCTTGCCCGCGCATGGCATACCGCACTATCAGGACGGCCCGGACCAGTTGTCCTGGCCTTGCCGGAAGATATGTTGCGTGATGTAGCAACGGTGCCAGACCTGACTCCCGTGCCGATTGCCAAACCGGCACCAGCACCTGCGGCAATTAACCAACTGTGGGATCTGCTCAGGCAAGCAAAGTCACCCATGATGATTGTTGGTGGCCCAGGCTGGAGTGCCGGCACTGGACAAAAAGCCCTGGACTTTGCAGCGCGCACCGGTTTGCCGGTTGCAACCAGTCTTCGTTGTCAGGACTACGTTGATAACGATCACCCCAATTATGTCGGAGTCGTAGGCATTGCGTCATCACCAAAGTTGCTTGAACGCATTGCCACCAAAACAGACTTGCTGATTGTAGTAGGCACGCGTTTGGGCGAGATGACAACACAGGGTTACACATTGATCAACATTCCTACACCGCAAATGGATTTTGTTCATATTCATCCCGGTGCAGAGGTGCTTAGTCAGGTCTACACACCTACGCTCCGGATCGCTTCAACACCTGATTTATTTTTTGATGCGCTGGATGCACTGCCTGAAACCAACGACAAGACAAAGTGGCATCAATGGACTGCTGAACAACGCGCAGACTATGAGGATTTTCTGCAACCTACCGATGTGCCAGGCACATTGAACATGGCACATGTCATTCGGCACATCACCGACAACATGCCAAAAGACACCATTCTAAGTAGTGGCGCTGGCAACTACACAGTTTGGAATCACAGGTTTCACAGGCATCGCAGTTATCGAACCCAACTTGCCCCCACCAGTGGCTCAATGGGTTACGGAGTACCTGCAGGTATCGCTGCTAAATTGGTGGCACCGGAGCGCGATGTAATCGCGATTGCAGGTGATGGTTGTTTCCTGATGACAGGCCAGGAGCTCGCTACAGCACATCAGTACGGTGCCGATGTGATTTTCCTGGTGGTAAACAACGGTATGCTCGGCACGATTCGTATGCATCAGGAGCGCAATCATCCCGCACGTAAAATGGCAACTGATCTCGTCAATCCTGATTTTGTGGCCTTCGCTGCATCCTTTGGAATAGCAGGCGAGAAAGTCAATACAACAGATGATTTCCCGGGGGCACTGGAACGTGCACGTGCCTCTAAAGGTGGTTATCTGATTGAGTTGGTGGTTGACCCGGAAGCAATAACACCCACTCAAACACTCAGTGAGGTATCGCTACAGGGCCACGCCAAAACAAACACCTAAATACTATTGGACAAAGATAAATGATTGTTGAGCAACGCACCTACACACTACAGATTGGTGCAGTACCCAAATACCTTGAACTATACAAAGCCGAGGGGCTTGCCATTCAACGGTCTATCCTTGGCAGGATGGTTGGATATTTCTCAACTGACATGGGTACACTGCACCAGATTGTGCACATGTGGGCTTATAAAGACTATGCCGAGCGCGAACAACGCCGTGCTACGCTCAATGCCAACCCTGAATGGCAGGCTTATGCCCGCAAAGTACGGGAACTTCAAATTTCGCAGAAAAACAAAATCCTGATTCCGGCACCATTCAGCCCATGGGCCACAGACGATCCGGATGTCGATATGGCAAGCTAACCGTGTTGATTCTGAGAAACTAAGGTAGATTGCACACACGGTGCCTGGATTGACACAGACATTCTGCAGGGATACCTGCCGTGCGGCAGGCACGCTTTGGCATCACAAACAGGGACGATAATCAGTGACCGCTACTTCACAAACTACCATCCACTACGCCACCTCTCTTACTCATCGAGTGTAGCTATGTGGCTGGCGAAAAAGAAAAAGCAAGATCCGGCTATCACAGTACATGAGCTTGAGATCAAGAAATTAAAACTCGAGGCCGAGCTTAAAAAACAAAAGTCCAGCACCATGGCTTGCTGGATTTTATTCCTGGTTTTTCTTCTGGTCTTGTTTATATTTTCGGTGGACTAGCCGGGTCATCCCGAAAGCCCCCAGACAACACAATAACTTACAACCTGAGCACTCAATGCGCTCTGGAATTTAACCAGTCTATTATTTCTGTACTTTGCTCCCCTAGTGTTGGCGCTTTAGATGCCGGACGATAAGCCGGTACTCCACCTATTCGAAACGGCAGTGTCGGCACACTCACTCCATCATCGGTGGTTTGCACAAAGCCACGGTGCTTTACCTGGGGCGATGACAGGGCTTCCGGCAAACTCCGTAGTCGCGCAGAGGGTACACCGGCAGATTGTAAAATCGGCTCCCATTCTGTGGCGGTTTTTTTCTTAAGCTCGGACTCGATTTCTTCAGTCAGTGCAGAGGCATTCTTATTACGCGCCGCACGCTGTTCAAATCGCGAGTCAGTTAACCAGTCCGGCCTGCCAAGTGCGCTGGCAAGAGATTTAAAGTGCGACTCCTCATTCACACCCAAAGACATAACACCTTCACGACAAGGGAAACTGCCGGCCCCCGGTGAACGACTGTTGGCAAGATTGCCACGGCGTTTCGGTGCGTTGCCGGTCTTTAAATAATCAGTGACTGAAGAACTCATCAGTGACAAACCCGTTTCAAGCATTGATACATCAATGAAGTTACCTTTACCCGATGATGCACGTTCATACAGTGCTGCTGATATTGCAAAACTTGCGGCCAGTGCGGTGCCGTAATCCAATACAGGCGCGCCGGTTCGGATTGGCCCGCTGTCCTCGGTACCGGTTGCTTCCATTAAACCGCACGCAGCTTGTATATTGACATCATACGCGGCACCACTTTCCTGCGGACCACCACGACCATAGCCAGTCATAGCGCAGTGAATCAGATGCGGGTGTCGATCCGCCAGACGCTCTTCATCCAATTGCAGTCGACGCATAGTATCGGGCACGTGATTCTCAACCAACACATCGGCACGAGACAGCAGCTGATGCATTTGCTCCATGCCCTCGGCTGAATCCAGGTCCAGCGCTATGGATCGCTTACCGGATCCCTGGGTTAGATACGAGGTACTCATGCCAGCCTTTGACGCATCACCGTCGGTACCACCGCGGTGTCGGATCGCATCACCCTTGCTTGTTGATTCAACTTTTATCACCTCAGCACCCAGCAAACCCAGGTAGTATGAGCAGGCAGGGCCCGCCAAAACATGCGTAAAATCAACCACTAAAAGGCCCTCAAACGGGTGTGTTTTCGACATAGGCCGGTTTATCCTGTGAAAAAAGGTGAAACGGGTTCGTACGCGCTGCGCAAGACTTAAATCTGCCTTCAATTTTAGTTAGCGAAACGAGCACATCAGGTTTACAATGATCAGGCGCTTCGCGCTCTGCGCACATTTGAAACCCTTTGGAGGATGTTAATGAGTTTTACCAAGAAAATCGCAACAAGTGTTGCAGCGACCGCCATGCTCGCTAGCACAGCTGTACTCGCTGACTACCCGGAAAAGCCTGTCAAAATCATGGTTGGCTTTTCAGCTGGTGGCGGCACAGACACCACTGCACGCGGCTTTGCCTCTTACATGCATGAAGCTCCAAGCATGAACGGCCTGCCTGCATACATCGTAAACCTGCCGGGTGCATCTGGTCAGAAAGCTGCCAAAGCAGTTCTGGAAGAAGATACAGACGGCCACACACTTTATATGATCAACATCGGTACTTTCATCGCTGGTGAGTTAGCCAAAGGTGACGAACGTCCGTACCACATTCCAGAGGCTTTCGTAAACCTTGGTTGTGCTTCACAGCTGGTAACGTCTCTTCAGGTCCACTCTTCGAATGAAGCAGCAACTATGGAAGAGTTTATCGCCAACGCTAAAGAATCAGGCAAAGAAATTACCTGGGGCACTTCAGGCGCTGCAACCATGCACGCAACTATCGGCCACATCTTCTTTGACACTCACGGCATTCCTCACAAGAAAGTACCTTTCAAAGGTGGATCAAAAGCTCGTGCAGCACTGGTTTCACAATCTGTTGAAGCGGTATTCGGTGGTGTGAACACGGTAGTGGGTTTTGAAGATGACATCCGTGCACTGGCCTCAGCAGGTGCTGAGCGTGATCCGATGGCTCCTGATCTAGCAACTTTCAAAGAGCAAGGTACTGATGGCATCGACTTCACTGGCCTAATGTGTCTGTTCGGACCAGCTGGCATCTCTGACGAAGTAAAAGAAGACGTTGGTGCAGCTATCGCACACATTGCAAGCGTTGAAGGCTATCAGAAGTACATGAAAGGCAATGACCTTGCTTCTTTCTACACTGACTCTGATAAAGCCACAGCTGCTCAAGACACTATGTTTGACGTCATGGGTCCGGTGGTAAAAGAAATCATCGCAAACCAGTAAGTTTGCAACTCACTAGTTTTTATAACTAACCGTTGTAAGCAGCATTTAAGGCAAGCCCGTTCGGGCTTGCCTTTTTTTGCACTTGGTATTGGATGCAATGCCGGATCCTGTTCTATCACCAGCGCCGTTTCTGGCCGTTATTTGCCGGCTGTTATTCGATAGACTAATTGATCGAGGCATAGGAAAAGCTATATGAGCAGCCAGGAACACGATCTTAAAACTCACATTGGCAAAGTAGAATACGGTGTTGCTGCCGTGGTTCTATTGGTGGGTATCTTTTTTATCTTCCAGGCGTTCACAATCGATACTTCGCGTGAGTCCGTAGGCCCGCGCACACTGCCAATGATTCTGGCTGTATCACTGGTTATCAGTGGGCTGTGGCTAGGTTTTCAGGCATATCGCGGCAAAACAGACGAGCTTAAAGCAGGCTACGGCTTTCTTGAAAGCGATAGCAAAAGAATATTCATGGTTGTTGCCTGCGGTATGTTGTTTGTAGCAACATTCTGGGGCTTTGGTTATTTTCTGGCAGTCATCGTAACCTTGATCGCGATGCTTCTAACCTTTGGTGTTCGCAACTGGTTGGCTATGATCATTGGCGCAATTGTTCTGGCCATTATATTTCAGTGGGTCTTTATGGGTATCATGCTGTTGAACGACCCCAAAGGCGCACTATTCGATATGCGTCCTTATACAAACTGGATCACGGGAGCGAAATAGCTTGCAGAGCCAATGCGCCGGTGTAGAAGAGTTCTTCGAATCCCTGGGTTTTTTATCAATCTTTTTTGATATTTCCTGTGGCTTTGTCACCCTGTTTAATGATCCGTTTGCACTACTGTTTGTCGTGCTTGCAGCATTTGTCGGGATCGTCTTTGGCGCACTGCCAGGCTTAACCGCTGCGGCCGCCATCGCCATGATGCTGCCAATACTAATCGCGTACAACGATGAGATTGGCGGGCTCGCAGGCCTTGCGTTTTTGTACGTCATTGGTAAGTCCGGCCGCTACGGAGGCTCGATTGCCGCTATCCTGTTTAATACACCGGGCACCGCTGCATCGGCCGCAACCATGCAGGATGGCTACCCGATGACTCAAAAGGGTCAGGCAGGCAAAGCCCTCAAGACAGCAACGGTTGCATCCGCCTACGGCGACTACTTTGGTGAGATCGTATTGATCTTCGGTGCGGTATACATTGCTGCATTCACACGGCAGTTCGGCCCACCTGAAAATTTTGCCATCTACCTGATGGCTTTTGTAGTCATTGGTTCCGTGGTCAGTGACAGCATTATCAAGGGCATTATTTCAACCTTGTTCGGCGCAGTAATTGGCCTGATTGGTGAAGACATTATCACCGGCCAATTCAAGATGACCATGGGTATTGACGAACTGGAGTCAGGCATGGCGCTGGTGCCTCTGCTGATCGGAGTGTTCGTTATATCGGAGGTGATAATCCAGGCTGAGAAAGCCGCCAAGGTATCAATGATTGATATGGCGCCGGAAAAAGTGGATAACCCTTCCGCTCATTACTTCACCTGGCCCGAATTCAAACGCTGCTTCCCATTGATGTTCCGTTCCTCTATTGCAGGCTCACTCATTGGCATGATGCCGGGGCTGGGTTCCTCGGTTGCCTGTTTCGTTGCATACGGTGAAGAGAAACGACGCTCTAAGAAAAAAGAAGAATGGGGTACGGGAATTGTTGAGGGCATTGCCGCCCCGGAATCAGCCAATAATGCGGTGTCCGGCCCGTCAATGATCCCGTTGCTCACGCTGGGTATTCCAGGCTCCACCATTGCCGCTGTACTGATCGGCATGTTCCTGGTGAATGGATTGCAACCAGGCCCAAGTATCTTTGCTACCGAGCCGCCATTGTTTATGGGCGGTCAGTTGATCAGTCCGAGAGAGTTTATCTTTGGCATCTTTGCGGCAGGACTTATCGGCATTGCCTGCTATGCCATCATCGGTTACTTTGCGGCTCCCGTTATTGGACGAGCCATCGCATTGTTGCCAACCCAATACCTTTATCCATTTATCTTTATGACCGCCCTTGCAGCAAGCTATTCGTCCCGTGCTTCCATTTGGGATGTAGGATTTGCACTATTGTTCGGTGTGATTGGCTACGCCATGCGCAGAACCAATTTCTCAGCCGCCGCTTTCATCATCGCTTTTGTATTAACCTCAAGTATGGAAGAAGCATTCCGCCAATCAATGATCATCTCTGATAAGGGCTTTCTGGTTTTCACAAGCTTTGAGTATCAGGGTAAGTTCTCTTATGCACCCATATTTTTGCTAATCGGCGCTGCGGTGGTGCTGTTCCGCTCCTTTTCGAGCTATCGCGCCAGAAAGAAAACAGCATAATTA
>CAZQKJ010000163.1:0-7692 GCA_964593315.1 uncultured Granulosicoccaceae bacterium | reverse complement strand
CCATGATATCTGCAACCACACTAGAACCGGTTGGCTCGGCACCCGCACCTGCACCATAGTAAAGAGTAGGTCCCACAGCATCGGCCTGCACCAGCACTGCGTTCATCACACCATTAACATTGGCAATGAGGCGCTTTTCAGGGATTAGCGTCGGGTGAACACGCAATTCGATTCCGTTTCCAGTATCTATGGCAAGTCCGAGATGTTTGATCCGGTAACCAAGCTCTTGAGCGTACGAAGTATCTTCTCTGGTTATCGAACTGATACCCTCAATATGCACTGCCTCAAACTGCAGTGGCACACCATAGGCAATTGAAGCGAGAATGGTCAGCTTGTGGGCTGCATCGATTCCTTCGATATCAAAAGTGGGGTCGGCTTCAGCGTAGCCAAGATCTTTGGCCTCTGTAAGTACATCATCAAACTCCCGACCTTTCTCAAGCATCTCGGTCAGAATGTAGTTACAGGTGCCGTTAATGATTCCGGCAACCCACTGGATCTTGTTGCCAGCCAGGCCTTCACGAATAGATTTGATTACCGGTATACCGCCTGCTACCGCCGCTTCAAAGGCTACGCTCACACTGTGTTCACGAGCGGCTTCAAATATCTCTGCACCATGACAGGCAACCAGTGCCTTGTTGGCTGTGACAATATGCTTACCATTGGCAATGGCTTTCAATAGCAACGACCGAGCGGGCTCATCACCGCCCATCACCTCAACTATGACGTCAATCTCGGGATCGTTAACGATAGACTCAGCGTCGTCAGTCAAAGCCACTTCTGCAAGCTGCGGGTCGAGCGTGCGATTGGTGTTACGAACACAGGCAGACTTGACAACAAGGTCTCTGCCCGTTCTGCGGTTTATCTCAACCGCGTTTCTAACAAGTACAGTGGCGGCGCCTTGCCCCACTGTTCCAAAACCAAGGAATCCGATATTGACAGGCTTCAATTGATCTACAAGCTCCGGTTGGTGTGATCCTATGCAGGCGCGCTATTATAACCGTAGTAAAAAATAAACCCGCAATAAATTCATCTCGCAACCCCACAGACACAACACCGGATACCGATGAAATTTACTCTCGACAACCCGGCCGCCGACTTTGTCTTCGGTCACTATGGCGATGGCAAACTCAAGGTCAATGACACTGACTACACATCGAGCCTGATTATCTTCCCGGACGCGCTCCACACAGACTGGCCGGTTGCATCCGTAGATGACATCACCATCGGACATTTTGAGGAAATTATTGCCCGCAGCCCGGATATCGTGCTGCTCGGTACCGGTATGCAGCAGCGATTTCCCTCAATCGACACCCGCCGTGAATTGATAGCTGCCGGACTGAACCTTGAGGTAATGGATACCGCTGCCGCCTGCCGCACCTATAATTTGCTGGTAGCAGAAGGCCGGGATGTCGCCGCGGCCGTATTAATTTACTGACTCAACCCAACATGTGACCTGGTTCTCAGACGATTTGTATCGATTATGGAACAATACGTCCAACTTCTGAAACAAACACGAGATATTGTCATGAATAAAAAGCAATCAAATGAACTGACTTTTACTGCTGCAATGGACCGTAAAGACAAGACTAAAAAGACCTATGATGGCGGTTTTCACGTCCAGGCTGCTCCAAAACGCGCAAAATGTAATGCCAGCAAGCGCAGCAGCACTCAGGGCTTCACTTGTAAATAATTTCTGGATCGTCTGAATCTTCAGATCAGACGTACTGGCAGAAAGAGTTTACCCGCAGGATCAATCAACTGATCTTGCGGGTTTTTTCGTTTGGTTTAAGGGCATTCGCAGCGCTACTGGTTTGGCAACCAGAATTCTGGTCCCACACTACTTCTCTGTCTGCACCCGCTGACAGCAATGTCTCCCACCTCTGCGTCAGCGGCGCTCTCGTCATCGCGCTTTATTGCTAATGAGAATTATTCGTAATACCATCACTCATCGCAAGTATTGCTGACTCCCAGAACTTTGACCACATCCACCAAAGCCGGACCACCGTTGGGAGCCCCTGCCGCTGACGTTATAGATGCGCAGGCAAACGACGGCTCGCCTTCTGTCGCTGGGTCACTCACGGCTATTGTGGTCGCACTGCTGATATGTCTGCCACTGTTGTCTGTGGTCTGGCTTGCGTTCTCTCCAACCGAAAATATCTGGCCTCATCTACTGTCAACAGTGTTGCCAGGCTATCTATCTACAACGGCTTTTCTGATGCTCGGGGTAGCAACGGGCACCTCGATTATCGGTGTTGCAACCGCGTGGTGTGTTACGCACCTTGAGTTTACCGGTCGGTCGTTATTTACCTGGGCGCTGTTACTGCCGTTCGCCGTGCCCGCTTATGTGATCGCCTATGTCTACACTGACTTACTCGAATTTGCAGGCCCTGTGCAATCTTCACTGAGGTCCTTATTCGGGTGGGAATACGCAAGAGACTATTACTTCCCGTCGATACGCTCTTTGGGCGGCGCCATCTGCATGATGGTACTGGTGCTATACCCTTATGTTTACCTGTTAGCTCGAGCAGCATTTACCGAGCAGTCATCATCGCTAATGGAAGCAGCACGTGCACTTGGCCAGTCCAGACGTAAAAGTTTTTTCGCGATATCGCTGCCACTGGCACGACCTGCGATAGCCGTGGGTGTGGCCATGGCATTGATGGAAACCCTGAATGATTTTGGTACCGTCGATTACTTTTCTGTTCGTACTTTAACCGCCGGTGTATACGATGTATGGCTGAGTATGGGCAACCTCGGTGGCGGCGCTCAAATAGCTTGCCTGCTTCTATTGATGGTCTTGTTGATCCTGTGGCTGGAGCGTAGCAGCCGCAAAAAACAACAACAGTTTCAACCATCGGCCAGTCGATTTCAGCCTGTGGGCCGTTTGAAGGTGACAGGGTGGCACAATGCTCTGGCCGTTGGCGTCTGCGCTTTGCCCGTGCTACTTGGTTTTATAATACCCGTTTCCTTGCTAACCATTTTAGCTATAGAGAACTTTGCAGATTCATGGAATGAAGACTTTAGGCGGACCGCTTTAAATAGTGTGTTGCTATCAAGTACTGCAGCCGCGATAACGGTAATACTCGGCATTTTTCTAGCCTATAGCATGCGTATTAGGCCCGGTAAGATCTTGCGATGGTGTACACGTCTGGCAGGCACCAGCTATGCACTACCAGGGGCTGTGCTCGCTATCGGTGTGATGATCCCGTTCACCAGGTTCGATAATGCACTGGATGCTTTCTCACGCGAATACTTTGACCACTCTACCGGGCTTTTGTTGAGCGGCACTGTCGCTGCCATTATATTTGCCTATGTCGTGCGCTTTATTGCAGTGGCCTATGGCTCTATAGAAAGTAGTCTGGGTAAGATCACACCCAGTATGGACATGGCCGCCAGATCGCTCGGTAACACGCCGGGAAAAATGCTGTGGCGGGTACACATTCCGATGATGCGAACCGGCATAGTCACAGCGGCTTTAGTGGTATTTGTAGATTGTATGAAAGAGCTACCCGCTACATTGGTTTTAAGACCATTCAACTTTGACACACTAGCAACGCATGTCTATCAGTTTGCCTCTGACGAGTTACTGGGTCACAGTGCTCTGGGTGCAATATGCATTGTATTGACCGGTCTGATACCGATCATTCTGCTAAGTCACAGCATTGATCGGAGTCGACACCTTCATCACAAAGAAGGCGCGTAACCAGCAAAGGACTGGATTAAACCGCTCAGGTTTAGAACTGCGCAGTTAACCCTATGTAGGCACCATCGAGCGTGGCATCAGAATTCCAGTTGTCGATGTCGTCGATTTGCAGCGTCATTCGCCTGAGACCACCCTGGACTCCCACATCTACCAGCGGTAGCAGGTCAATCTCCAGATGCAGATAGGCTTCCAGGTCGAGCAAATTGTTATCCTGTACCGCGATACCATTGCCCCGCAGTCCTGCAGCCAACCCGGTAAAAGGTAAATCGAATCGCGCATGGGCGTATCCCATCGGGATAATCTGTTCTACCTCTACCCGGTCAGATAAACCGCTAATATCACGAGCCGCAAAAAAACCGCTCAGCTGCCGCGCTGTTACTCCAAGATCGAGCGTTACCCAGTTGTCGAGTATTTCGTAATATACAGTACCATCGAGCAAATCCAGTTCGAGTTCTGCATCGAGTTCGCCACTGACTGTCACAGTACCTAATAGCGTTCCGGATGCGGACTCCGACATACCCTGCCAGGTCAATGGAGTCTGACGCAATTGGAAGTTTGGTATCAATGGCACCGGGTGCTCCAGTGCCACTAACAGAGAATTTCCAGCACCCTCACTTTCGCCAAATTCACTGGAAAAATCGAATGCATTGGTGGTTTGACCAATACTGCCTCCGAGATCTGGCTCCCAAAGATGCGCGCTTGCGTGCACAGTGAAAAGAGGCAGTGCAGACACAAAGGTTGGCACAAAACACAGACTGGTGATTAATAGCTTACCGGCCAGTCGATGGCACAGACGCGAGACAATCGATCTGCACAATTTTCCCAATGGTGGCAATTTGTGTAACCAAAAATCGATTAGCGAGATCTTTACAGATAAATTATTTTTTAACACAAACTGTCTCTTGTCTGTCTACCCGAACTTCCGGTTACGGGTATTAACTAAAGTATCTGCGGGACTCGCTATTATGCACAGATGGAATCCTCCAGAACAAATCGTCAAAGTTAGTTTGGCTTAAGTAGCGCTACGCAACTCGGCAATAAACTGGTCGGACTCCGCTATCGAGCGATTCATTTCTCGAACCAAAACGGCAATGTCATCCTGCAGGGATGCAAACTCACCTCGCAGCGATCCGATCGCTTGCGCATTCAAGTTGTGCTTTAAGAATAGAACATTATCCCTGAAAGTCCGAAGTACCGGCTGCATACTCTGCTCGGAACGACGCATGGTTGACAGCATACCTGTATAGCGGGTGCGAGTTTCGCGAAGTTGCGACGTGCTGGTACGCTTAAAATCAGCATTAGTGTACTGATCTATCTCCCCTTCCCACTCTTTAAAAAGTGCCTCCGCTACTGACTCAACACTGTTGATTCGGTCAGAGACTTCTTCTGCAGCTTCCTGGCTATCATCGTATTCGGCACTGAGTTTGTCATAGGCTTGCTTGAGATCGGTGTCTTGCAAAGCCACAATTGATCCGAACTGCTCAAGGGCATCTTTGAATTCTTCCTGCGCATCCTGTTGGGAGTCACGCGTATTCTCAACGCGATCAACCAGGATATCGCGCTTATGGACACCGGCTTTTTCCCACGCGTTGTAATAGGTGCTGGCACAGCCAGATAAGACCGATGCCGCTGTAACAATTATTAAAAATCGAAGTTTCATTTGAAAACCTGAACACAAAAGAACACTGGAATTTTACACTATACCGTTCTGCCTGACACATCCTCACCTTTGACACAAGCTGTTACCAGACCGATAGCAGTGGCCGTTGTCAGAATCCCAATATAGAGTGAACATCAGCCAAATACCGCCTGACTTTGGCGCTATCGCACTCTGCCTGCAATTTCTCTACCCAACCCAGGCAACCGACAATTCCGCCGGTATGTATAAAAACCACTTCATTACCATCCCTGCCTGCCAACCCGGAATCCATCACCGCACGCAATGCTTTTGCGTTATAGACCGGATCCAGCACTATCCCGGTGCGATCATGGGTATCCAACACAAAATCGAGCAGACTCTTATCCACTTTGCCGTAACGGGCCGGATAAGCGGATTCCAGCAGCTCCCACTCGGCACCGGGAGAGCCTGAGTCCGGTAAGGCCACGGCCTCTTCTACCCAGTCGGTCACTTGAGAAAACAAGCGATCGTCCTGCACCACCGGCACACCGATCACGGTTTGAGTCGGCTCGGCACCACTGACTACACCTGCGAGCGTAGCACCCGTTCCAACCGCCAGTGCCAGATGCGAAGGCCCGCACCCTGAGTGAGCTTCTGAAGCGAGGTCTGTGAAAACTTCAGGCCATGCATGGTTAACGCGCCCTGCCAAAGCGCGACATGCGCTCACCGCCAACGAGTTTGCCCCCCCTTCTGGCAGCCAGGAATCACAACCCAGCGATTCGCAAAGCCGTTGAGCTGCTAACGGGCTATAGCGGTCACGATATTCAGCGCGCGACAAATAGATCACCTGCAGACCATGATCCATTGCATGCTGCAACAACGCATTGCAACTGCGCTCTTCTCCACGCACAGCAGCAAACGCCCGTAAACCCAGTGCCTCACAAGCCAGCGCAAAGGCATGTAGATGGTTGGACCACGCACCCCCAAAGCTCAATACCGATGTTCCACCATCCCGTTTTATCTGTAATAGGTTGTCGGTAAGTTTGAACTCCTTGTTACCGCACCCATACCGAGTGATGCGTTCCACTCGAAAGATGCGAATGCCATCACCGAATACCGTTAGCTGACCTGCGTCACAGACAGGATTGTCCATCACCACACACCATTTTTCGTATTCAAAACAACACACTCCTGTTTCTAGTTGAAGTGATATGACAGCTAGCGCAGCTATTTCACGCCTAAAGATACTCCCACTTCGCCGATACGAGCTTAACGTTCACAAGCACTGACTCACTGATCGGTGCACGACATCGGCTCCAATGACCTCACAACACAGACGAAATTTTCTTAAAAAAGCGTCAGGACTGACACTATCAGGTGCTTTGTTTAGTGTCAGCCAACACCTGTATGCAGCACAAACTCCAGACAGAGAATTAAGAGAGTTTCTGAGAAGCGGCAACCGATTTGTCGATGGCATTGAACTGCGTCATACAGACAAGCTTGCAGAAATCTATTCTGGTAGAGGCTACATTCCACTGTGGCACAGAGACACTCAAGTCACAAAGACCAGCCTCTCTATACTCAGGAAGCTTGAGTACTCCCCACTGTTGGGACAGCACGCTTCGCACTACTACACCCGAATACTGTCGAGCTGGAGTCAGCTACAGGATTCGCGATCTTCCATGAACTTTGAGTTACTGTTGACCGACTCTCTATACGAGTATCTGGACAACATCGCAAATGGTCAGACTCGCCAGCAGCCAGGTAGCCAGAAAGCCTGGTTTCAGAAACAGTCGAGAACTGATGTACAACCTGCAGCAATGGGTTTCTTTCGAGGTGAAATCTCTTTCCTTGAAGCAGTCGACCGGATCCAACCAGTCAACCCTCGATACAATGGTCTGCTACTAGCAAGACAGCAGTACCAGGAGATTCTACATTCAGGTGGATTCACTGCCGTACCTGAGGGCCGAGTTCTTCAAGAAGGTGAAAGTAGCTCACGCATTCGGTATCTGCGTGACAGGCTGGTACAGTCAGGCGATTTAACTCCAGGCAGCTCATCCGGCACAGACACCTATGACTGGGCACTGGTAGACGCGGTAAAGGCGTTCCAGCACCGTCACGGCCTGGAGCCAGACGGAGTACTCGGCAAACAAACGCTGTCTGAACTCAATGTATCAGCGCAACAACGCATTGCACAGATCGAGGTTAACCTGGATCGCTGGAGATGGTTGCCACACGACCTCGGCTCAAGCCATGTGGCTGTCAACATTGCAGGCTACGACATGGATCTTATCCTCGACAACTACAAAGCTTTAAGCATGGGCGTGGTAGTCGGTAAAAAGAAGCACAAAACGCCGGTCTTCTCCGACAC
>CAZQKJ010000162.1:0-7702 GCA_964593315.1 uncultured Granulosicoccaceae bacterium | reverse complement strand
CTGACCCAGAGTTAAGGTCTGGTCAAAAGTACCCAATCGATCATCAAGTAAACTGATATTGCTATAGACACCATAAGTATCACTGAACTTATGTTCTACCCCGAACAGTGCACCGATTCCTCGATCTCCTGAACTGATTTCTCCACTCAGTGATGTACGTTGGTTAATTTTGGCGCTGGCACCTGCTGTGAGTAGTGTGTTGCTTTCTGCATTGCCGCTTCTATCGAGTGCACCCTGCGCAATACCGTAAGCGGTAACGGAATCATTGATATCTACCGTCAGTTTACCCGCCGCCAGAGTCGCAGCCTCACTGGCACCGGTATCCAGGTCTTCATCATTGGTTCGACGAAGCTCACCACTGACGGTTAAGTGCTCTGTGTAGTTGTAGTCGGCCTGAACCGCCACAACCGAAACCAGACTTTGCGAATCTTGTTCGAGTCGGGTTGCTCTTCCAGACAAAGCCAGTACGTCACTCATTTCAGCGACTACTTCAATACCGGCATCAAGGGTATCTACATCGCTATCCAGCCTGGATGTAGAAAAACCTGCTTCATGGTTTTTTGCCCACGCAGCGATACTGACATCCCGCTCCATTTCAATCAGATCATTCGCAAACACTCGCGCTTCAACACCCACGGCATTGCCGCCAGCAGCGCCCGCATTGCTTGCGAACGGTGTAAAACTTAACCCGCCATCAGTAGAGGTAAAACTGCCACCGGTCTGCTCTGAATTGCTTTGCGCGGCTTCAAATCTTAAGTAAGTGCTGTCGGTCTTTTTCACCACTACATCGACGCCTTTGACATCAAAATCATCGGTATCTCGATTCTCGTGTGCCCAGGTACCACCAACAGATACATAGTCATTGATCCATCGCTTAGCTCTTACACCTGCTGCCGCATCTCCTGTGACCAGCTCAGACGGTACAAACTCATAATCAACAACCAGATAGGTATTGTCATCCGGTTGTGGTTCATCACGAATAATCGACGGACCCGACTGCGCCGAAATACTCAGCAACGGACGAGTTAGCAGTATCCGTCCCTGAAATTCATCTATTTCATAGTCGCGACCGCGGATAAGCTCTATCCGTTGCACTACTTGCTCCGAGTTATCTCGTCGTACCTCTACCGAGACCTTCTCAGATCCAATGACTATATCCTGATCACGCAGATAATAAAGACTGCCACCGGTACCTATAAACTCGTTATGCCTGAAAATAGTTTGGGCTTCAGAGATAAATGCAGATAATTCAGTTTTTCGATCACCCTGACTGGTTTTTGGTACACCCAGATACCGATACTGCGCCCCGTACAGGCTACGATTAAACGCGGCGAACTCGGTTCCACTGAATGCCGTATTGAAATTACCCCACAAGGCATGTGAATCATCCCAGTTCACCCGCAGGTACAGCTTACCCTGACTGTCTGTGTCATCGTAGACTGAGGAATCATCACCGTAGACCAGATAGTACTCATCCGGATCGAGACGCCTGAACACACTACCTGGATCCTGTCGATTAAAATCGTCGAACAACTCAGAGACATCTTCAGTACCAGTATCTAATCGTGCCGTTAACAGATACTTGCCTTGCACTTTACCTTTCAGGTAAAACGCCAATCGACCATCAACAAAGATATCTCCGTTATAGCGATCGTCCACTGCCAATGGCTCTACACTGCCACTGACATTGTTTGCTCCAACAGTTAGATCCGCAAGACCAACCATAAAAAAGTAATCAGACTTTACCCGTACATCGAGCGATTGATCCAGAGTCCCGCCTGACTTGCGCTCAGTGGCAACATCAAACTTGTGCTCACCCGGCGGTAGAATGTACTCAACAGCAAAGCTGTTATCCTCTTCTATTATTATCTTTTCACCATCCACCTCAACCGACTGCACATCAGCCAGGTTCTGACCGCGCACAATCACGGTGCTTCCAACAACCGGGATGGATCTTTGTGCAAAATCGCGTTGATACTCTTCCAGACGTTCACTCAGACTGGCAATAGAGAGATCCTCTATATCATCAAAACCACCCAGTATATCTGCACCATCTTCGATAAACTCCAGCGTCTCGGACTGGCTTTGATCAAAGTTTCCGGAAGCGTCGTACACCCTGATCGCGATATCGTATTTATCACCGGGCTGGATAGCTAAATCCCCCAGCTCGCCATTCCACTCTATATCTGTGAAAGCACCGCTTAGCTGTCCCTGACGAGTAAATAAAGGATCCGCATCTACAGCACCACCGAAAGGCAAGATTCGCAACTCCCAGCCTTGTACGAATTTCCCATAGTTGGTCGCAACGGAAATCTTAACCGGGTTTTCAAGTGCTCCATCGACAACCGTTGCAGTCGCCGGAGCCTTGATACCGAGAAAAGGCTCGACCACAGCAGGGTCCTGCGATATCCAGTAGGTACCGCTACCTGTCGTCTCGTCAGCTAACGCCGCAGCCAGATCGGGCTCGGTGGTAACTGACGCCTGTGCTGCCGGCACTTTTCTCTGCAGACTTACATCTACTCTGCGGTTCTGTTGCAGTGCTGCCGGAGTATCGTTAGCGGAAGATGGTGTGCCCTCTCCATGAGTAATAATTTTTAATGTATAGGGTGCTGGCTCTTCAGCATCAGGCGATACCGGGTCAGCTTCCACGGTCGCAGAAGTTGTTAGAAAAAACGCACCGCCAATTAGTGCCAATGATACCGCGCAACTGATTGGATTTTTAATCATCATTGACCTGACTCCTCATACGCCGCCGGATCAACAACAACATTGACACGAGACATCAAGTCACTACCGAGCGCGCTGCGAAGCAGATCTCTAATGGTGTTAGCTCTGCGCTCTGCCAGATCTATATTGTATTCAGCGCTGGCACGGTTATCAGTATGAGCATTGATGGTGATATCACCGCCGCCATACTCACGGAGCGCACTGATAATATCGTCCACCACACCGCGCTGATCTTCACGTACCGCAGAATCATCAGTATCAAAAAACACAGAGCCGAGACTAACTTCAACTGTCTGGTAGTTTGCAGCTGCCAGTTCAGGCTCACAAACCGATGCAAATTTATCCGGGCTTTCAGGCAGCACCACGCCAAAGTTCATTCGGTTAAGTGCATTGCCGTCGAGCCGCGACACATAAGGATTTTCGGTCGTGAACTCTGTTCCATCCGGCAATGAAGAAGGATCAACCTTGAGTATAAAGTTGCGCCCTATCCTGCCATCACCGGAATCTATATCCGGTATGTTAAATCGACCGTGACCATCCGCCACAATGATAAACCCGCCGGCGGTTGCCAATCTCACTCCCGGCACACCCGGCTCACTGACACCCAGGTTACTGACGACTATTTCAATAACATCAACAGGCTCGACCCCCTGACTACCGTCTGCAAGGGTTGGCAGGCCCGTGGTCTCACGAGTACAAACCAGGATGTTCTGTGCATTAGTACCACGCGCACGACTGCCAATATGAGCCTCGGTAATGGTGCCGTTTTCATCAATCTCTATCCGCGTACCTTCACGCGTATGCACCTTAAAGCGGTTACCCGCCGAGCGCGGCATGTTCACAGTTACCGCGTAGCGAGAAGAATCGTCTTCAACACTGTCGCGCCCTGCAATGCCAGGTAACTCAAGCGATCCGTAGTACGAATTGATCAGTGTAAGGCCGCTGACTGTGGCTGGATCCTGAATGCCATCTTTGTCTCTGTCCCAAAACACTTTACCGATTAAGGTCGCCTGGCTTATTACTGAATCAGGGACTAACTCGACACTGGCAATCGCTTCGTTACTGGTTTCACCGTTGGGACCACTGGCTTTAACACGATTTTCATAAGTCCCGACAACCACACCCGCCCCGACTCGCAACACGTAGCTTATTAGTACCGTCTCTTCAGCCTCAAAGTCTATTTCATCAAAGGTCAGTGAATCCTGATTAATCGAACCAAGTGGTGTGACAATATCATCCTCGGTATTCAGCGCACCGTCTTCGCCTGCTCTTGCAAGCGAGAGACTATCGGCTACCAGACTAAAGCCTGCAGGCGGTGTATCGACTATTTCAATCGCGAACGCCGGCACTTGCTTAAGATTTTCGGCGGTGATGGTGTAGTGCAGCAACGAGCCGATAGAAGTCCTTCTCTGATCCACCTCTTTTGCCAAAACGATTTCAGCATCGTTGGCTCTGGCATCAATTGGCAAGTGATTAAAAATCACGTTCTGATCACCGGAACTGATTTCAAACTCGACAAAATAACGAGTATCTTCACCGGTCTGAGGTGCGTCTGGCTGCGACTGCACTTCACAGGCGCTGGTACCCGCGATGGCATCAACAGTACAAGATGACTCCTGCGGATCAGAATCAAAGGTACCGGAAACTGCACAACCGATCTCAGGACTGCCGCAGTCGCCTGCGCCCTCCTGACGAATGATCGATGAAAAGTTCGGACGATAGGCATCCGGTACACTGGCTATCTCTAATCGATAGACTTCATCATTGGCGCAGCTGGGATGTGCACCCGGTGCGATATCAAACGCATAAAGACCATCAGCAAGTGTTACCTGACCCTGTTGATTGTCACGCAAACACAGAGGATCGATAATCGTGCCTGCTGCATTGACCAGGTTCAGCATCACGCCCTCAACCGGTATACGCACTATGCTGTCATACACCACGCCACTCGGATCCACCGGTAGCGGCAGCTGCACAATCTCACCTGATACTACCGGACCATTCGTTTGTGCACTGTCAATGAATACTCCGCTCTCGTTAAAGAACTCAACGGTATAGACACCGGGGATCAACCCTGTAAATTCATAGTCACCGTTTGCATCGGTTATCGTAGACGCCACCAAATTACCGTCGTCATCCAGTAGATTTAATGTCCAACCAGCTTTTCGACTTTCATCCGCCCCGATCAGCCCGTCACGATCACTATCGAGCCACACGGTACCGGCAATGGCAGCCGGCGCTTCAAAGGTGATAGTAATCGTCGCGCGATTAGATTCTATTTCGGTGCTATCGAACACCGTGTACTCAACAATGGTCGGGTCGGAAATAAAGCCTGCATCCGGAGTAAAGGTGACTTCCCCGGTTAACGGATCCACTCTCCATACCCCTTCGCCTGCTACCGGTAGCACCGTGACTGGCGCATCAGTTACCGGATCAATCAGACTGACCGTTTCAGGGTCAAGGTTATCTTCAGGGTCTGAATCATTATCCAGTACTGCCACCACAACAGGCTGTGCCAGCGGTTGATCAAGGCGTTCATCATCAACAGCTAACGGTGCAGTTTGCGGGTAGTCAACGGTGATAGTCGCTTCATTCGACACCAGGCCAGTGTTATCAGAAACTGTGTAGACAACCGGTGTGGGGTCTGAGAAAAATCCCGCCTCAGGTGTAAAGGTAACGTCGCCTGTCGCATCATCGATCTGCCACACTCCCTCACCTGCAACAATCAGGTTATCCGCATCACCATCTCCGTCAGTATCCGTTGCATCAGCACTGACAAAGGTGATTGACTGAATATCAAGATCATTCTCGGCATCAGAATCAACACCACTGCCGTTGTCGGCGAGCACATTGACAATGGTCGGGTTAGACGGTGACGGCACATTGGGATTTACTTTTAGATCATCCTGCGCCTGTGGTGCTGTCTGCGGATAGTTGATGGTTAATAGTGCGACATTAGATATCTGACCACTGCGATCACTGATGGTGTAAGGCACAGGTGCAGGATCGGCGGTAAATCCTGGATTCGGCGTAAAGGTGACATTGCCTGTAGTGTTGTCTACTACCCAGGTACCTTCTCCCGGTACCACCAGGGTATCGTTATCACCATCGCCATCGGTATCCTGAGCAGCCGCAAGTTGCAAAGATACAGTGGCTCTGTCTTTATCACCGTTTACGTCAGTGTCGTTGTCGCCACCCGGCAATGTGACCGGTACAGCACTGACAGGTGAGTTAAATAAATCGTCTGTCGCCACAGGCGGCATAATCAACATAGGCACGGTGATCACTTCACTGTCTGCATCCACTGTATTTCCCTGCGGATCAACAGAAGTCACCATGGCCTGGTTATCTACTTGAGTTGCTGCTACATCAGCCACCACTACCGTATGTATAGCGGTGCAGTTCATCTGTTCACCAGGAGCGAGAACAAAAGGCCCAACGGACAACTGCGATGAAATCGTTTGCCCCGGAGGCAAGCATCGCAATGAACCGGCATCAGCATTCGGGTCTTCGATAACAACGTTGGTCAGTAACAAGTTACCGGTATTACTCACCAGAAACGCATAATTAATGATGTCACCAGCAATGAGGTACTGCGTTTCAATGGCCGCTTTTACAATCGCGATACCCGGCTGCTGCTCTATATCAGTTTGCACGGTATCTGACTGCGTACCTGCTTCGGCAGTCTCTACCGAGACACTATTAACTAACGACGTACCTGCATTAATGTCATCTTGAGATACCGTAAATGTGGTGTTGAAGGTCCAGGTTTCCCCAACATCGAGCGCGTCTGCAATTCCTATATCACCACTGGGCCCGGTCAGCACCACAGTGCTGCCATCCGGCATGGTATCGGTGACTTCTATATTAGTCAGTGTGACGTTGCCTGTATTGACAACCACAATGTCATAGGCCAAAACACCCGGCTCGGTAATCACACCCAGATCAACGGTCTTGGCAACTGTGAAATCCGGTGTTGCGGTAATAGTTGTTATTGCGTTTGCCGTATACGGATCAGCCCCGGTTTCATCACTGGTGACTGCTACGGTGTTATTTCTGGGCTGCCCGACATCAATATCTGCCTGACTCACCGCATAAGTAGTGGTGTACTGCCAGGTTTCACCTACATCAAGTGTCCCCACAACGCCGATGTCAGTGAGTGGGCCGGTTAGCGTTGCAACAGTGCCGTCAGGCAAGGTGTCAACCGGTGTCACATTGTTAAGCGATACGTTACCGGTGTTGTTGATTTCAATGGTGTAGCTGAGCACACCCGGAGCACTAATAGAGGCAAGATCAACCGTCTTATTGACTTGCATATCCGGTGCGGAATCGATACTGGTGACAGCCGTTGCTTGTTGAGCTTCAGCTTCCACCGTAGCAACAGATACCGTGTTGGTTAAATCAACACCTGCATCTATATCAGTTTGAGTGACGCTGTAGGTTGCCGTGTACTGCCACGTCTCACCCACATCCAGTGCAGCTGCTGTGCCTGTGTCGGTCGCGGGACCTACCAAACTAATCGCTTGGCCGTTTGAGAGCTGATCAGTAACAGCGACACCGGTCAGGGTGACATTGCCGGTGTTCTCGAGTACAACGTTATAGGTCAAATCACCCGGAGTTGAAATAGAAGGGCTATCTACTGTCTTCGCCAAAGTATACGATGGCGTTCTGACGATCTCGGTAGACGCGTCATCACTAACCGGTGTTGCACCGGTTTCATTAGTGACCACTTCAATACGGTTGACCTGTGCAGCACCGGTATCAATCGCGGCCTGACTGACCGGGTAGCTGATGTTGTAAGTCCAGGTTTCCGCTACATCCAATGCTCCGGATGTTCCGGTATCTGTGACAGGTCCGGTCAATGTACCTGTGGTGCCATCAGGCAAGGTATCAGTAGGTGTCACGCCTGTTAGCGTGACATTACCGGTATTTTCTACGGTGATGATATAAGCAAGCGTTGAAGGTGCCGCTATAG
>CAZQKJ010000161.1:0-7740 GCA_964593315.1 uncultured Granulosicoccaceae bacterium | reverse complement strand
GGAAAAAATCGCATGAATCTCTGCGATACCCAAAAACCGTACAGCGTAGGCGAATATTCCGATCTCGGTGCACATGATCAGGCAACGAGCGACTTGCAGACCTGGCCATGCAGAGCGAAAAACTGATCTCAACCCCACCCGACTGTGCGCGATAATCAATGCGAATACGGTGAAGGAGAAATATCGAAGAACCAGAATTTGCGTCACTGACACTCTTGTGGTTAGCTGTTTGGTGAGTACGTCCTGAAAAGCAAACAATATCGTTGCTATCAGTAACAGACCAATACCTAAAAGTGTTGCATCAGGACGTTTTGTCCCAGACCCGGATTGAGCTTGTTTATCGGAAATTTGCATTATGCTTTCACATCCGGCGAGGCTTGGGAAGGATAAGCCTGCTTTTCAATGCAACGGGTGTTTGTACATTGAAGACTTAAGTTCAGTTGATATACTCATAGAGTTTAACTGATTAAAAGAGCAGAGGGGTTGCGGTGCGTTTTTGTAAAGTCAATATTTACGAAACACCATAGATTGCAGTTGTTTTATGCGTAAAAGTAACGCTACTCGAACAATCGCTGGATTCGGGTTCATTGTTGTTGGTCTGGTGCTGGTCTCCCACCCGGAACTGATTAATAACAAACCCATCCCGACCGATCGTTTTGAGGCGATCGAGAGGCGGGTCTGGTGGGGGCTCATTATCGGTGTCGGTATTGCGCTTTTGTGGCGCCACCAATGGCGGCCATGGCAGGCAACACTGACTGCCACCTTAGCTTCGCTTGTGAGCGGATTATTGATCGCTCGATTTGTCGGGATAATACTAGACGGCTCTGTTGCCAGGCAGTGGTTATACGTTGGGGTTGAAGGGGTGATTCTCATGCCGTTGATATGGTGGTATTTAAAGCAACGCCGGCAGGCCGACTGAATGCTTCACCGGTAATGAGGTGGTGCCGTAAAAGGAATGACAGTTTATCTGCCGATCACTAAGACGATTGCTCGATCTCAAGCGCTGAAAGCAGATAGTAGTTTCGTGCAGGAGCGTTAATTTCAAGATCAGCCAATGCACGAAGTGACGTTACCTTCAGCTCTTTGGCGAGCGCTGTTTGCAGGTTAACTGCGATCAACTGATCACAGAGCTCCAGTGCCCATTGATAATCGTGAGCATCCACCGCTTGTTGGGCCGTATCTAGCAACGCTGCTGCGCCGCCTGCGAGCTTGATGAAGCGATTGGCATATTCTGCAGGAGGCAGTTTTTCAAGGTTAGTCGGGTTTCCATCGAACCAACCGAGAGTGCCCGCAAAATAGGCACGTACCGACCAGGACACTTTGCCGTAAAACTCTCTAAGATACGGCTTGTCTTTCAGATCATCTGGCAAACAGACTGTACTGGCAATTTCGTCTGGCCCCAATTGTTGATTCATGCCTTCAACCGTTTTTGCGACGACGTGCTTAATAGCGTCGCGGTAGTCGGTTAGGGTTTGTTTAATTTTTTTAGCACCTTTTACCGGCATGGTATGACCACAGGCAAGTACCTCGGCGTTGAATTCCATTAGCAGATCGAGCGTGTCTGCCCATGCATTAAAGTCACGATAAGCCGTGCCACGCGGTGGATACAGGTTAGGAAAAGAGGAATAAAAATTATCACCACAACACAGAATCTTTTTGCTATCCAGCCACACAACAATATGATCCGGTGTTTCGCCTGGGGCTTTGATCAATTCAAAGTTCACTCCACAGCGGGAAAGCTTGGTTCGGTCGGCGCTGACAGACAGGTTGGGAGAGATATGCCCGGCTCCCAGACCTTCCATAGGACGATCACCCGGGCCACATCCTATATTGACCCTTTCCTCAGGATATGACAATCCAATACCAAACTGGCGTTTTGTTCTGACCATCAGTGCTTTGTCCGGCATGGGATGGCGTGTGTCTATATCAATCAGATCGGATTCAAAGTTGTCACTGGCGATGACTTCCGGATGTCCGCCTTCAGCAAACACTGACGCACCACTAATGTGATCACGATGCGAATGGGTGTAGATAATAGTTTGTACCGGCTTACCAGAAATCTTGCGAAACTCGCTTAGAATATTCTCAGCCGCTCGAGTGGATTCAGTGGTGTCAATGATGACCAGTCCGTTTTCACCTTCAAGCATAAAAACATTGGAAGCGGCAAAACCCACGGCGCCGTACACATCGGGCGCAAGCTCTATTATCTGTTTTTCAAACTGTTGGTTCTGAGTGAGTAGTTCAGGATGGGGCTTCATCAATAGCCTTATTCAGGATACCAGTATGTGGGTTCCGTTGAATTGCGGTCAATAACAAGAAAGTTATTTGCAAATGCACGGTACGCTGCACTCCATTGACCGTCTGGCCACTGGATTCTTATAGAGGCGCGTTCCGCCACACCGAGGCCTACATGGATAAATCCACTTTCGCCGGATGCATGCCCGCCACCCACCTGAACTGATCTTATTCTGGTTGTGTTTCCTGACTTTACCGATACTTTAGCGCCGACCGCATTGCGATTGATGCCGTGCTGATGCAATTTTATCTGTAACCAGTTGCCAGCCGTTCTTGTTCGGTCTTTGTAAATTGCACCGTCATTGCGGAACAAGCTGATATTACTATCACGGTTAACAACAATAAGATCCAGTGCGCCATCGTGATTTAAATCTACCACTGCGCCACCTCTTCCTCGACGCGATAAGGCGATGCCGGCTTCAAAACCTGCCTCGTGGAAACCTCCCTGATGTTTGCCCAGCAATAGGTTGTCAGGGTCACTACTGGCAAAGTCCGGCATCTGCTCTACATTGCCCTTGGCTATGAACAGATCCAGTAGTCCGTCATTGTTGACGTCATCAAATTCTGCATGCCATCCTGTGGAAGGCTTCAGATCAGTACCTGTATAGGGTCTGTGCGCTGTTGCATTATTTTCGTACGCGATGTCACGATATTGCGGCCAGCCGTTTTCTTCAAAAACTTCAAGTTCCAGTTGTTGCAGTTTGGTGTCACCCATTGAGGTAAGAGCATACTCTGGAAATCCATCAGCATTCAGATCTGCACTGGCGATACCCATTCCCCAAATCACAACGTTCCGCCAGCCATCTCGTTTGGAGTAAAGTCTTGGTTGAGCGCCCGCACCGAAATGCCAAAGCTGTTCCTCGCCTCCGCGATGATACTGCCGGTCGTTAGTAACACGCAGTGAGTTTTGCCCTGATCGATTCCAGTCGGTAAACAGTAAAGAGAGCGCACAGTATCCAGGTGACAACTTTAATGGATCGGTGTAGATCGGTTTACCATCTTCGCCATTCAGGTCGGGTTGATATAGATCATGGTCATCGCAGGTACCCCATGGTGAACCAGGTGCTGTGCGATCTACATAGTTTCCAAAAACCAGTGAAGGATAAGTAGTTGAAGGATCGAAGTTTGCACTGAATGCGGTTGTCCAGGCACTGTCTGCGCTTAACCTGAAAGGCGGGTAGGCGTGATCAAATGTGCAATCACCATGACCCCGTAATAATCGATTCTGACCCACCCGCATTACCGCCAGGTCCATATGGCCGTCATTGTCTATGTCTAATGGATAAGCGCCGGTTACATTGGTTAATGGCACAGACAAGTAATTTTCATGATTGGCAAAACGAAACTGCCCGCCCGTCGCAGTGTTATTGATATAGAGCGCTGCGTTATTAGTGCCGCCCGCGAAGAATAGATCCGGTTTGTTGTCGCCGTTGCAGTCGAATACAGCAACACCACCACCGACGAAATACTCCCATGGTCCCTCGTAACGATGATCAATGCCTGCTGATTCTGCCGATTCAACGAACTTTGGGATATCTCCACGATAGGTGTCAGATGACTCTATCTGTGATTCCGCCTGTGATTCTGCAATTGCCGACGCGCAGTAGATTAATGCAGTAATCCCCAGCCCCCGAGCTATAGACAACACAGAGCTTGATGATGAACGTGCTAACACGGTTTTGAATAGTGCTGTCACAGGTTATTGCTGCAGTGGAATTACTAGTGTTGAAAGAAATGCAATAATAGACTGCCGTTCAGCTTCTGAAAGTGCCAGATACTGGTCTCGTGTGTCGCGTGCATCACCACCGTGAGCTGCAATCACCTCATGCAGACTACTCAGATCTCCACGATGTCCGTAAGGATCTGTTGATGCTATTCCCCATAGCTCTGAGGTCATAAACACGTCCCGATCAACAAATCGCTGCGATAACAACTCATTGCCTAGTGTTGCAATTTCTTTGTCGGCTATTTTGTGTCGTTTTAGATCGCCGAACAAAGGCACCAGTACTTCGCCTTTATCATTGCGAGGCAGTGTTCTGGCCCAATCGTAGAGTGCCAGATCATATACCGCGTTGTGATCGTCCTCTCCGGTGCGTCGCGTGCCTGCGAAGTCAAATGGACCGGGATCGGCAAACTTCAATGATGACAGTGGCAGATGGGGTCGGTGGCAGGTTGCGCAACCGATAGTGTCAAAATGCTTCGCACCCTGGGTGGCAGCACTGTCCCATTGATCGTTGTTGGTTTGCAGCACCGTGGGTGGCGGCAGTGTTGCCTGCCACGCTACCAACGCGCTGATATCACCAGCCTCCAGTTCGTTTTCAAAACCGTCTTCATCAAAGTCTGCTGAACCGGTCCAGCGTTCTCCAAAACGTTCGGTTGCCAGCATGCCGTGATGATGATTCAACGCATTGACGGTAAATTGCCGAAGTGATGTGATCACGCCTTTTTGACTAAAAGGGCGGATGATTAAATCCTGATCCACGCCCACAACTTCTTTCATATCAACAGTGCCATCCGGCAAGGCTTGCAGGACTCCGAAGTCAATGCCTTTAGAGGTCAGTTCGATCGTTTGTTTGACTTTCTGTTTGCGTGCTGTACGCAAGGCTTCTGTGCGGAGTGATTGCAGATCCGCTGTCATTTCTCTTGCTAATAATTCGACCAGGCCAGCACCGAACAAATGATTGGTATTTCTTTCGTTTGAGAACTGGGGATCAGTGTTATCAAAGTCGGTGTTCTGAAATCCCTCGGAGACAAAAACATTAACTGAAAAATCACCGGCACCGCCTATTACCGGTTGGTTGTGGCAACTCGCACAGGCATTGGCATCAAGCCCTGCGGTACGTGAAAACTGATGCCTGGGAGGGCGTTTTCTTTTGGTTGGAATAATCGCTTGTGTTGACATTGGTCTGCCAACGCCATCTGCTGCGCGAAACCTTGCAACAAACAGTCGCTCGCCACTTTCAACGAGACTATCGAGTGTTTGCCGGTCAAGATTGCCGTTCAGTTGTTGTTGATCTACCTGGCGGGGAACCGCTCTGGAATCCCATGGTAGAAGCTCCGGGTTACTGTCGGCCAGGCTGTGTTGCATAGGTGCGCAGAGCAGAGTGATTAAAGTAGTTACGCTCAAGTGTTGGCGGTGCTTCATAAGCAATTGTGTAGACAAGTTTATTTTCATCAGGCGGTAGCACCATTTATGCGTTCGCCAAAACTGAATATCTCACGGTCAATGTAGGCGAGTGTCAGCTTGGAGGCTCCTTCCAGAATCAATGCACTTTCACTTTTATTTTCATGGATTGAAATAAGTTGTCGGTTGCTTTGCGTGCCATAGTGTTGCAGGTTTTCATACAGCGCGCTTTCCATTAGTTTGAAGGCAGATCTGCTGGTACCTACCAGCACCACTGGAAACGGATCGAATAGCGCAAATAAGTTAGTGAGCCCCAGTCCGATTGCAGCACCGGCAGTCGCAAAAGCCTGCCTTGCAGCACCTGGTGCTTGTCTGGCTTCTTCAATGAGAAGGTTAAACTCATTCGGGTCGATTTCATCAACCGGTGCAGTGGTTTCCTGTTGCTGCTTTGCGTTGCGCCAGATTGCATAATCTGATGCATAGCTCTCTATACATCCGCGTCTGCCACAGCGGCATAGAGCCCCGTTGGGTTTTAATAGCATGTGACCGAACTCTGTGCCAGAAGAGTGTGCGCCAGTGAGAACATCACCCTGGTGGAATAACCCCAGGCCGATACCATAAGACAGGCGCATAGCAGCAAAATTCAAGTGGGAATCTGCATTCGTGCTGTTTGTCATTTGATCATGGTATAACGCACTGGCAATCATTTTTGAATCATTGAGCACGCTCACGTTGACGTGGTATCGCTTCTTTAAAAGCGCCGCCAAATCAAACTCTCTAACATTGGTTATGGGAGATTCCAGCAAGCGGTTGTTGTCACTACTCACGGTCCCCTGATACACCACAGATATATGTTTGAGTGTTTGCAGGTATGCGGGATCAGTGGCCAGCGCACGGTCCAGTAATTCGATCAGTTCCCGGCTGAGAGATTTTGTCGATAGCTCTGATGTGATCAGATGCTTGTCCAGCTGATGCAACCGGGTACCTGCGTAGTCAAACAGCGTGACCTCCAGCCGGTTCAACAGCAATCCAACGACTGCTGATGTTGCGGCCGCCGCTCGCATCCCGAGCACGATTTGTGGTCTTCCGCGGCGCGCGTTGGCAGAACCTGGTTCTGTTGCCTCCATTGATGGTGCGATTTTTTGAATCACTCCATCGTCAATCAGATCGGCGGTTACCTGGGTGACTGTCGCGCTGCTTAAGCCGGTTAACTCACTGATTCCAGTACGAGATTGACTGTTATTATTGCGCAGACACATCAACACGCGGCTGCGGTTTTGCAGTCGAAGTCCGTCGGATTGAGTGATAGTAGCCATTGAAAAATAACTTGACACAAATGGCAGAAAGAATCACTATTTTTTTGAGCCTAAAAATTAATAGGTGAGATGGTCGACAGATTCGACTATTCTTCGGGTTCTGGCACCGGTCCTGGCGCTTGCTGTTCTGGAGGAGCTGGCTTGAAAAAGCTTGTTTGCCATTTACTTAAAAAATACGAGGAGTTTTGAAGATGAAAAAAACACTAATAGCAGTGGCAGCCGCCGCAGTGATGACAGTGGCATCCGTGCCTGCCATGGCTGACGGAAAGATCGTTGGCGTTTCGTGGAAGGTCTTTCAGGAAGAACGCTGGAAGCGTGACGAAGCCGTGATCAAGAAGATCGTTGAAGATGCCGGAAACACTTACATCTCAGCGGACGCTCAAGGTTCTGCAGGTAAGCAACTTACCGACGTAGAATCTTTGATCTCTCAAGGTGCTGACGTACTGATGATCGTACCTTTTGACTCTGAAGCTATTCTGCCAGCTGTAGAGCAGGCATCTGCTGAAGGCATTCCAATGATTGCTTATGATGTTCAAATTGAACACCCTGATTCGCTCTACATCACATTTGATAATGTGGGTGTTGGCCGACTGATGGCCAAAACTATGCTTGAAAACGAAGGTGGCCTTAAAGAGGGTAACTTTGCATTCATCAAAGGCGACCAGGGCGATCCAAACGCGACTTTCCTGTTTGAAGGTATTATGGAAGTGCTGCAGGCAGACATAGATTCCGGTGCGATCAAGAATGTGTGTGAGACATTCACTGATGGCTGGAAGCCGGAAAATGCCCAGAAAAACATGGAGCAATGTCTGACTTCACAAGATAACAAGGTTGATGCAGTTATCTCTGAGAATGACGGTATGGCAGGTGGTGTAGTAGCTGCACTTGAAGCGCAGGGTATGGCGGGAGACGTTCCGGTCACTGGTCAGGATGGAGATCTTGCAGCGATTAATCGCGTTGCTCGCGGTACGCAGCTAGTCTCTGTTTGGAAAGACTCTCGTGCAC
>CAZQKJ010000160.1:3593-7800 GCA_964593315.1 uncultured Granulosicoccaceae bacterium | reverse complement strand
CTGCAGGGGCAGGGTTATGGCTCTACGGTCATGGCCTCGCGGGAGAGCCATTGGATGCGAGTTCTGCCAGCGGTGTGGTGTTGTCATCGTCCACAGAGCAGGGTCCATTAGATCAAGTGAAGCTTGCGTCCCTTGTTGAAGAGCTGGCTACATTGATCGAAGATCCTCGCAGCACAGATGACTATGCCCGCACACTGCGCCGTCAACTTGGCCGCCACCCGGACTTGAAGACCCCGGAGTTCGGTGCCGCCATTGTGCAATTATTAAAACTACCTCTGGATAATTCACCAGTTCAAATGTTTGGCCGACGAACACTAACGCGTCGTAGTCTTATTCACTGGTATTTGATCAACGCTATGGCGATTAGTGGTCATGGTCGTATCGATCCTGCCATGATCAATGCAGATCTTGATAGTCTCAAGAAAAAGGCGGATGCAAATGCACCAAAACCAAGACAGAACGGCAAAAACTTTGACCCGACCATTGCTGCTATCGTCGCATCGGGCTGGTTGCAGCAAAATGACAGGGAAACGGTTGATGCGTTGATGCAGCGACTCAATCGTGAGTCCGACATTGCGTCAGTTAAAGCTGATGTGATCGGTGCACTAACCGCTATAACGCAACAGCGTTTTGCTTATGATACTGACGCATGGAATCAATGGTGGAATCAATAGCACGCCTACATCGTCTACGGTAAGCCTGACCTGGCCAGTAGCACTGGTTAACCTGTGGAGTTTGCCATGTCTTGCTAAACTACTTTCACGCACACATCTTCTTATACAATGATCGAGCTACAAGACCTTTCCAGACGCTATTCAATGGGTAGCAGCGATATTGCTGTGCTCAAGAATTTGAATTTGTCTGTTGACGCGACTGAACGCGTCGCCATTGTAGGGCCATCTGGTTCGGGTAAAACAACGCTGCTTTTAATCCTCACCGGGCTTGAGTCACCAAGTAGCGGTAGTGTGAAAATCGCCGATCAGTCTCTCGACTCTATTACGGCGGATCAACGTGCGGATCTTCGCAGGCAGCACATCGGTATTGTGTTTCAGTCTTTTCATCTTATTCCCACGCTCACTGCCTGTGAAAACGTGGCGTTGCCGCTTGAGATCGGTGGTCTGCGCGATAGCCGCAACAAAGCACTCGCCATGCTTGACAGAGTTGATCTGTCTCATCGGTCAGATCACTATCCGGCGCAGCTATCCGGAGGTGAACAACAGCGTGTTGCCATAGCCAGAGCGCTGGTGCACGAGCCGAAGCTTATCGTCGCTGATGAACCTACGGGTAATCTGGATGAAGATACCGGGGATCGAATTATGCGACTACTCTTTGATCTCAACCGCGACAATGGCACCACACTATTGCTGGTAACCCATGACCACAAGCTTGCGGCGCGCTGTGATAGAACGCTGCAACTGGAAAACGGACAGCTGCAATTGTATTCCAGTAAGCCGTTCGCAGAGGTGGCGGCCAATCATTCGGCCGATAAGTCGGAAATTCAATGATAGCGCTGCCGGGGTTTATGCTGCGCGATTTGCGCGGTGCCAGTAAGCTTCGTTCGCTGTGGGTGTTTTGCGCCTGCCTGTTATTAGGTATTGCGCTAATAGCCGTATGTGGCAGTCTGTTGCAGATTGTCCGTGACGGATTTAGCCAACAGGAACGCCATTTGTTTGGTGGTGATTTGCGAATCAGTCAGCGACAGAATATTTCTTCAGCGCAGCAAGAGTGGCTAGCCAATAACGCTCAGGTTTCAAGGCTGCTCGAGTTACGCACGATGTTGGGCACCCCTGAGGGTGATTTTTCAGTGGTGGAGTTACAAAGCGTTGACGAGGCTTATCCTCTTTACGGTGAAGTGGTGTTACAGCCGGATGTATCTTTACAGGCTGCGGTGGGTCAATCGGAATCCGGTGTCTGGGGAGCCGCTTTTGATCCCGCTCTGATTGAACAGATGTCGCTGCAGGTCGGGCAGCTGGTAAGCATTGGTGATATCGAAATAGAGTTGCGTGCCGTGATAGTGCTGCAGCCGGATCGGAGTTTGAGTGCAGACTTTCGCGGGCCGCCGGTGATCATTGATGAGCGCGCACTGCAGCAGAGTGGTCTGCTGTCTCCCACCAGTTTAATTGACTACGATTACCTGATTCGCACTGATACTGATCCCGACGAGTGGCGTGAGCAGCTCGATCAGGTTTTTCCCGATGCCAGCTGGGAGGTTCGTACCATCGCAGAGCGCGGTGAGTTTTTAACCAACCGGCTCAATCAAGTGGCGTCAGTGTTGTTGTTAATCGGTTTCAGTACGCTGTTAATCGGTGGGCTTGGCGTTGCCAATAGCGTGAGTGCGTATTTGCAAAGCAAGCTCGGTACGCTTGCGACACTGCAATCGCTGGGTGCCAGAGCGCCACAGGTAACGTCAGTCTATGTTGGTCAGGTTACATTGTTGGCGGCGTTAGCCAGTACGGTGGGTGCAGTTATCGGCTCAGCACTGGCATGGCTGGCTGCGACCTCACTACAGGACAGACTGCCAATTGAAGCAAACTTTCAGGCCTTGGTGCTGCCAACTTTTTTAGCTGTTGCATTGGGTATCTGTACGGCGCTGGTATTTACTCTGCCTAATCTCGGACGCACGCTGAGCCTGCCCACAGCGAGACTTATTCGTGGCGCAAACACAGAACCTGGTTCTACACCTACAGCCTACCTGCGTGCCACGCTGATCATTTGTATTGTAGCTTTAGCGCTGCTGCTGTGGTTTATACCGGAACCACTGGTGGCTGCCGCATTTATCGTCTGTATTGTGTTGCTACTGATATTGCTTGAATGCATGGTCGTGCTGATTCAATGGGTGGGCAGAAAACTCTCTCATAGCCGTTTTCTTGATGGTCGGTTTAGCTGGCGTATGGCCGTTGCGAGTTTACACAGGCCCGGTGCGTCCTTGCGCCCGATGTTGTTATCGCTGGGTACCGCATTGACACTTCTGGTGACCTCGGCGCTGGTTATCGCCTCGACCTATCGCATACTCAGTGACACGGTTCCGGCGCGCGCACCTTCTCTGGTGCTTTATGATCTGCAGAAAAATGATGTAGATGCCTTTAACAGTACAGTGCAAAGCCTTGATGGTTATCTTGATCACGCGGTAGCGCCGCTCGTGCTTGGCAGATTAAGCCATGTGAACGGTGAGGCGTTGAAAGACAGTGACATCGCAGACCGTGCGCGCGAGGCGAATGACGAACACAAGCTCAGCTATCGGCAAAATAGTATCGACAACGCTCGCAAAGCAAGAATCGACAATACCAGCGTTGATCGAGGCGAGTGGTGGCCTGATGATTATAGTGGCCCACCATTGGTGGCAATGGAGGATCGTGAGGCTGACCAGCTGGGTCTGCGTGTCGGAGATCAACTCACGTTTACCATCATGGAAAAAACCGTCGACGCAAAACTGGTAGCGATCTATTCGCAGGCACGCTTTGAAACCAGCTTCTGGCTCGAGGCAGTATTTACCAGGGATGTACTGGAGCCATTTATTTCACGTCATATTGGCAGTGTTTATCTGCAGCCTGCACAGGATATTGCCGCACAGTCGGTGTTGGGTGAGAGCTTTCCAAACATGGTAACCATCCGCACTGCAAAAGTGCTGGCCGCATCGCGCTCGATACTATCCAGTGCCGGCCTTGCGCTCATGTTGATCGCTGCAGTCAGTCTGGTGGCCAGTGTGCTGGTGATGGCTAGTGTGGTGGCGGTTAATCGCCAACGCCAGGTGTATGAAGCGTCGGTTCTACATGCCATCGGTACCAAAATGAGTGTAGTAATCAAAAGTGTGGCGATTGAGTACACGCTATTGGCTATAGTGCTATCACTGTTTGCCATCATCGCAGGTGGTTCACTGGCGCAACTGCTGCTGACTTTCTGGTTAAAGATCGACAGTACCGGCAGTGCATGGGCGGGAGTACTGGTGGCGCTCTCGGCAAGTGTGTTGTGCTTGTTCGCTGGTGCTTTATGGCTTATGCGTACCTTGTCTGCAAAGCCTGCTATTTTATTAAAACGTAGTATTTGATATGACAATCATCTTAAGCGGTGAACAACCGGTTAATCTGATTGTCATTCACTAAGTTATTGGGTAAAAACGCATGAAAAAGAAATCGACTATGAAGCTCTCATTCAAACTGTGTGTGGCATTCTTTCTTCTGGCACAAGCCACTCTTGCCAATGCCCAGTC
>CAZQKJ010000160.1:0-3493 GCA_964593315.1 uncultured Granulosicoccaceae bacterium | reverse complement strand
CCAGTCTAGTGGCCAGTCCAGCGGAAAGTGGCTTGATAGTTTCGACAAACTCAAGGGCAGGGTGGTCCGCTCAATGGCGGTGGCTGCTTTCGATCAGAACGTTATTCTGGTTGGAAATAAGGGGTCGTCAGCGGGTGATGCAACGATCTTTATCAGCCGTAACGGTGGTATAAGCTGGCGCTTTTTGAATTCGAATAAACCCTTGCACCCCAGTGCGACTGATGTCCAGGCTGTAGCGTTTGTTACTGAGAATATTGCACTGGCGGGAACCTGGAAGCATGGATTGTTTCGCTCAACAGATGGCGGGCAGAATTTCGTGGCACAGGCGAATTTTCCATCCCGCGATGTACGCGCTTTCGTGCAGGCTGACTCTGGTTTGCTGTTTGCGGCAACCGGAAACCGCGGAGTGTTGAGTAGCAGAGATAACGGAGCAAGCTGGAGTCAAACTTCACTGGACAGTCAATATATATGGTCGCTGCACAGCGATGCACAAGGTAGCAAATTACTGGCATCGTCCCCTGGTTCCGGTTTGTATCTTCTCACTGAGCAAGGAGCGAGAAATACAAAAATACTGGAAGAAAAAACCCATGCTGCAGCAGCGCTTGCAGATTTCTCGGTGATTGCTGCCGCAACAGAGAGCGGGCTTTACCTTTCAACTGATGCTGGCAGCAGCTGGAGTCAGGTTGAAAGCCTCAAAGGCCAAAGGCTGTCATCAATTCAATTCAAACAAGGCGACACCGATACCTTATTGATCGGTGGCTGGAAAGGAGGCGTCTGGGAATATTCTTTATCAGGCAACAAGACCACAATGCCTGGTAACGCGCTGCCTGTGGTTCATTTGAGCCAAACCGATAACGCCGTAATTGCCGGCACGTGGGGCAAAGGCATTCATGTCTATCCTGATGCCAATAGTTCAAGCTACCTGATCGAAGCTACCAAAGCTCAGGATGTATCCGTAGTGACCAGTCTATTAAACAACGGTGCAAATGTTGATGGTTTCGATGCGCAACGCAATACGGCATTAATCTATGCAAGTCGGGATGGGTATACATCAATTGCTAAATCACTGATAGCAAAAGGCGCAGATGTAAACTGGGTAGATGGCGAGCAAGTCACCCCATTGGTGCTGGCTTCATTCAAGAATCATCCAGAGATTGTCAAACTTCTTTTGGCGAATGGTGCCAGTCGAGACTTTGTTGACGGCTTCGGCAAGTCTGCTACGGACTATGCAGCAGAGCGAGGAAATAACGACCCTGTTTTACGTCTGTTGCACGGTAACTGATATCCCGTTCTTACCGGGTAACTCAGTTTGTTTTTATCGATTTAGACAAACTTATCGCATCGAAGTAAAACTACGAGGAATACTTTCTTGTATCCTTGCTCGGCATCAAAGTTGTTTCCAAAATAACACTGATATATGTGGATGGAAACGCGATGAAAAAGCCATTGCCTATGTTGCCGGTATTGATGTTGAGTGTGTTTTCCTGCTCATCGGATGATCACAATGCAGCACCATCAGCGACTCAGGGCCCGAATTCGGACACCCTCCCGGCTACCAGTCCAGCGACAGATGCCACAAGTGATAGCGAAAATATACCGGCGTTTGCCCCCGCCAACAGCGATGCGCTTGAGGCCGTGTATCGCTCTGATATTGCTCTGGAAGATGTAGACGGAGACGGAGATCGCGATCTGATGGTAACCGGCAGTACTCTGACTAACGCTATTTCAGAGTTGTACCTGAACGATGGTGTGGGCAATTTTACTCGTGTGCTCGATGCCAATATTGTGCCGGTAACCGATGCATCGATCTCTCTGGATGACGTGGACGCAGATGGCGATCCGGATCTGTTTTTAGCAGGGACGAATAACACTGATACTATCGCCACACTATACATCAATGATGGAAGCGGCCTGTTCACAGAAGTAACGGACCACAATGTAGTGCCTCTGTTGGCAGTGTCTCTTGATACCGGAGATGTGGATGAAGATGGGTCTGCAGATCTGGTTATGTCTGGTTATTCCAATGATCAATACAAGGTAGTGCTGTATAAAAACAACGGGTCAGGCGCTTTTACCGCAATTGAACTTGCGAGCTACGATAGCCCAACGGTGAAAAATCAGACGGTGGAATTGGCAGATCTGGATCAGGATGGAGATCTGGATATTGCGTTTCTCTTCTTTCACGCTGATGGACAGAGTACCCAAACCTATAAAGTTGTCACGCTGCAAAATGATGGATCGGGAGTCTACTCACCGCTAACCGAGATCAATGCAGACAACGGGTTTGTCTCGCAACGCTATTGCAATATGACCTTGGCTGATTTTGATCTCGATGGAGATCTCGATACCTTTTTAGGTTGCGATTTCACTTCTTTCAGGCATTGGGCAGGCTCTTCGCGGTTGTTGCTCAATGATGGGCAGGGTGGGTTTACTCAGTCAGAAAACATCTCTTTTCCAACTATGAGCTCTGATTTTTGCCACTCTGATATCAATGCTGACACTATCGCAGATATCCTGGCTGTTGGCGGTGTACACGACCTTGCAGGTATTTATATTGGAAGCGACATTCCCTCGGCGATTCTTTATCAATCGAACGCTCAGAATGGCTATGAGCCTGAAGACAGTGGAACACTGAACGGGATCATTGAGGGTTCCTGTGCGATCGGAGATGTCAATGGCGATAACGTCAGTGATGTTATACTCACCGGTTTGGTGTCGTCATCTGCAGATCCTTCAGTGGCCGACAAGCTATCAATTGATGTCTACTTGAATAATATACTGGTTGAGTAGTTGTCGCTATTACTCATCCTTAAAACGGGCGTATAGCGAGGATCACCCAGGTGCGTAAGATAACTTCGCTATGCGTTGTTTCCGGATACGCGCCAGCTGGTATAATTGCAGGCATCACTTCAGCTTAATCGATTGTTAGATCAGCCTGCTCGACTCGTACCTTGCGGGTCTGCCCGTTTTTAATCGATCACAGCTGTTTTTATTAAATACGCAAAGTCGATATTGAGGATACTATGAGTGCTTCAGGTAGAAAACCGTCAGGCCTGCAAACGGGTACAACGAAAAGCAACGTTGCTGAAACTATGGGTCAGCTTGAGGGTGCATTGAATGCCAATCCAGCACTGACAATCATCGCGGAAATTGATCATCAGGCAAGTGCAGCTAAAGCAGATCTTGAGCTGCGACCGACCCGTGTGACGATCTTTGGAAATCCCGCGCTGGGCACACCGCTTATGCAAATCAATCCGCTGGCGGGGCTTGATTTGCCGCAGAAAATGGTGGCATGGACTGATGGATCAAATCAGTCTCACATTGCCTACAATTCAGCCGACTACCTGAGTGCCCGATATGATCTCGGTGGGGCGCAAACTGTTATAGATAAGGTGAATGCCGCGCAGGCTAAGCTGGCGTCGGTCGCGGCAGGGCAGGATTTGGCTCCGGGTGATGTATCTTTACCGGCAGCGGGTGAGGGCATAGTTATTGT
>CAZQKJ010000159.1:0-7824 GCA_964593315.1 uncultured Granulosicoccaceae bacterium | reverse complement strand
CGACGTTAGAAGATTGTGAATAAGCTAATAAACCAAATGATTCAGACGACTACAAAAGAGAGCTGTATCTCACGTGCTGCCACGAGCCTTGCTGTGGTTGCAGTGATTGCTTTGGTTTCACAGCCAGCCAGCGCTAGGTGGTATAAATGGATCGATGAGAATGGCAACATCTCTTATCAGGACCAGCCACCACCATCGAGCTTCGAAGAGTCCAGCCAGGTTCTGAACGAAAACGGTGTCACACTTCAAACTATCCCGAGCAGACGCGACCAGCTGGAACTCGAACGTCAGGCGAAGATAGAATCCGACCGGCGTCAACGTGATGAAGCGCTGCTAAAAGCCTTTCCATCTGAGACCGATTTGACCAGCACGCGCGACGAGCGCATTGTGCACATCGACGGTTCCATATCGCGAATGCACGATCAGCTTGTTATTTTGAACAGTCGACTTGCTTCAATTGAAGAACGCGTGAACGTCCGAATAGAGCGTAATCTGACACCCAGTGACGCACTGGAATCAGACCGCATTGCCGTACTCCGAAGCATAGACAGCACCGATGCACTGATCACCTCCAAGCTGAGAGAACGTCGTTTGGTTATGGCGCAGTTTGATCGCGATTTAACGCGATACCGCGCACTGAAGGACGGAAGCGCTACTGCCAGCTACAACGATTAACAATCGATCTGCGGTTCAAAAAAACTGTGTGCGACAACTTCATTTGGTCGCTGCATTCAAACGGTTTTTTCAGACCTGACTCTACCTGGCTGACCTTACCGATCCGACCTTATCTGGGTCCCAATACCGGTATCAGTAAACAGTTCCAGTAACACTGCGTTCTCTACTCTGCCGTCAAGAATAGTAGCGGTCTGTACACCACATTCAACCGCATCAAGCGCACACTGAACCTTTGGCAGCATCCCGCCATAGACCGTGCCATCCTGGATCAACGAGTGGATATCATCGGGTTTTAAGCCCGATAGCAGATTCGACGATTTATCCAGAATACCCGGCGTATCCGTTAGCAGTAACAGCTTTTCCGCGTTCAGCTCAGATGCGATAGCACCCGCTACCAGGTCTGCGTTGATGTTGTAGCCACGTCCATCAGCACCCACCCCGATCGGGGCTATAACCGGTGTAAATCCTCCCTCGCGCAGGGTTTCAAGAATGGATCGGTTAACCGACTGCACCTGACCCACCTGACCCAAATCGACTTCACTATCGAGCACCATCGGCACAGCGCTGATTAAACTGCCATCTTTACCGGTCAACCCCACAGATGCACAACCCTCCTGATTGAGCAATGTGACGATGCTTTTATTGACCTTGGCCCCGAGAACCATTTCTACAACGTCCATGGTCTCGGAATCGGTGACACGCATACCCTGCACAGTTTCGGTTTCTATACCGAGCTGACCCAACAGGGTTTTTATCTGCGGTCCACCTCCATGCACGACGACAGTGTGAATACCGACCTGATTCATCAAGGCAATGTTTCGAGCGAAGCTTTGTTGTAGTGCAGTGTCGACCATCGCGTGACCGCCATATTTGACGACGATGGTCTTACCGGAAAATTTTCGAATATACGGCAATGCCTCGTTTAAGACATAGGCTGTATTGTGTGCTGCACTTGATTCCAAGGGGCTCTCCAAATCCGCCCCTGCTGGCATGTTGCGGTGGCGGTCTCGTTAAAACGGTAGTTCCAGATCAGGATCAACGCCCTTCATCGCGGAGCGGAAGTTATCCTGAATCTGTTCAAGATCCGATTGTGAATCAGCTTCGAAGCGAATTACAAGCGATGGCGTGGTATTGGAGGCACGCACAAGGCCCCAGCCATTGTGATAGTCGGCTCGAATACCATCAATAGTGGTCAGTTTGGCATCGCCAAAGTCCGCGCTTTCTATAAACGCTTTCATGAATTTATGATGCTCACCTTCGGCGAATTTGATTCCCAGTTCCGGTGTGTTGAAGCTGTCCGGAATTTCACCAAAAATCTCACTGACAGGGCGATCATCTCGAGACAATATTTCAAGCAGGCGAGCGGCTGAATACAAAGCATCGTCAAAACCGAACCAGCGCTCTTTGAAAAAGATGTGGCCACTCATTTCACCACCCAGAGCAGCACCGGTTTCTTTGATACGAGCCTTTACAAATGAATGTCCCGTCTTCCACATCTCGGGTTCACCGCCGGCTTCGCTAATCGCTTTCGGCAACAAGGTAGAGCACTTAACGTCATAGATGATCTTAGCGCCCGGATTGCGATCAAGAATGTCACGCGAATAAAGAATCATTTGACGGTCAGGCCAGATGATCTGTCCTTTATCATCAATGACACCAACGCGGTCACCATCACCGTCGAACGCCAATCCCAGATCAAGACCCTCTTCTTTCACCCGTGCTCTGATATCCACCAGATTTTCGACTTTGGCAGGGTCAGGGTGATGATTCGGGAAGTTACCATCCACTTCAGTGAACAACTCAGACACTTCACAACCGAGCTTTTCGAAAAGCTCTGTTGCGCATACACCGGCTACACCATTGCCACAGTCGCTCGCGATTCGCATTTTGCGGGATAGCTTGACGTCTCCAATGATGCGATCGAGATAAGCATCCATGACATCAGTTTCAGAGTAGCTGCCCTCACCGCTGGCAAGATCGTCTTTTACCAGACGCTGATAAAGTTGCTGTATACCCTCACCAAACAGTGTGTCACCGCCGATCATCATTTTCAGACCGTTATACTCAGGCGGATTGTGGCTTCCCGTAACCATGATGCCGGTACCCGTATCAAGGTGGTACGTAGAGAAATACAGCACCGGAGTAGGCACCATACCGATATTGATCACATCACAGCCGGTGCTCTGAATGCCGCGCGCGAGGGCTGCGATAAGATCGGGGCCGGACAATCTTCCGTCACGAGCAAGATTCACTACCTTCTGGCCACGGGCCAGTGCCTCAGACCCAAACGCTCGGCCGATTTGCTCGCAGGCTTCAGGAGTCAAAGCGTCGGCAACAACACCTCGGATATCGTAGGCTCGGAAAATGGAAGCATCAATGTTCATTTACAGTCTCTTTGGTTAACCTTGCCAGACGTGCACACGAGGGGTGCCGCAAGGAAGCAGATTCGGGGAGCGCCCAAGCTGGTCGAAGGGTTGAATAGCATAGGAAGCATCATAAATAAATTGAGGAAACAATGCAGAAAACCCGCCAGAATTACCCGAAGCGTGTGTTCAGCGCGTTGCCAAAGCTGCTCTGAACAGGATCAGACGCGGCCGGATGACCCGAATCCACCTGAGCCGCGATCAGTGCTCGCAAATTCATCCACCACTTCAAAGCTTGCCTGCACTACCGGTACGATCACCAGTTGGGCAATACGATCCCCGGGCTCAATGGAAAATTCTGCATCCGAACGATTCCAGCAAGAGACAAACAACTGGCCCTGATAGTCCGAGTCAATTAGCCCAACTAAGTTACCCAGCACGATGCCATGTTTGTGGCCAAGTCCCGAACGGGGGAGTAACACACCAGCCAGCCCCGGGTCAGCTATGTACAGTGCAAAACCGGTTGGAATAAGCTCAACCGCATTGGGCTGCAAATGCAAAGGCGCATCGAGACAGGCACGTAGATCAAAACCTGCAGAACCCTCTGTCGCATGGGTAGGCAAAGGAATTTCACGTCCTATACGCGGATCGAGTATTTTCAACTGAATTTTTTTCAGCATATTGTCTGATGCACTACTCAATGTATTTTACCTGTTACCAATCCCGGCTGTTAACGCCCATGATAATGATCTGATATCAGCTTGATCAAGTGTGTCGCCAAACTCATCTTTGATTGATGTGCAAAAGACTGAGAACCACCGTTGTGCCAAAACACTTCCACTGCACTGCTATCTTTGCCAAAGGTTAATCCATCACCCACGAGATTAGCCACAATCATATCGAGATTTTTTTTCACAAGCTTGGCGCGCGCGTGCTGTTCAAGTTTTTCAGTTTCTGCGGCAAAACCAATACAAAAAGGCCGATTATCAGATGCCGCAACAGTTGCGAGTATGTCGGGGTTGCGCACGAGTTTAAGATTAAACTCATCATCGGACTTTTTTATTTTTTGTTCATATTGTTGTTCTACTCGGTAATCAGCGACAGCCGCTACCGCTATAAATAGGGTATTCGGTGAGATGCGTGACATCACTTGTTGCTGCATATCAATTGCACTGGATACATCGATACGCGTAACTCCTGCCGGTGTCGATAGATTAACCGGACCACTGACCAAAGTGACATTGGCCCCGGCGCTATGTGCCGCTTCCGCCAATGCATAACCCATCTTGCCACTACTGTGATTACTTATGTATCGAACCGGATCAATAGACTCACGCGTAGGCCCGGCTGTTATCAACACATCTGTGCCTTTAAGAGTTGCAAGCTCGGGATTGTCTGTTACACCAGCCACGGGAGATTCCGATTGATTGCGCAGCATTGCAACAATTTCATCAGGCTCAAGCATCCGGCCTGCGCCCGTTTCACCACAAGCTTGTCCACCCACTCCCGGACCAAGCACTCTCACATCCCGGCTTTTAAGGGTTTCGATATTCGAAGTGGTAGAGGCATGCTCCCACATGACGGTATTCATTGCCGGCGCCACGACTACGGGTGCTGTAGTCGCAAGACACAAGGTAGACAGCAGATCATCAGCCATGCCTGCAGACAGCTTTGCAATCGTGTTGGCGGTTGCCGGAGCGATCAAAATAATATCGGCCCATCGCGCAAGCTCGATATGACCCATACCTGCTTCGGCTTTATCATCCAGCAAATCCACATGCACTTCGTTGCCAGACACCGCCTGAAACACCAGGGGGCGGATAAATTCGCAAGCAGCTGAGGTCATCACCACCTGAACTTCAGCGCCATGCTCTACCAGACGGCGAACAATATTTGGCGCTTTATAAGCTGCAATGCCACCGGTCACACCGAGTATTACTTTCTTTGCCATGAAGTCCATAACGCCATTATATCAGTCTGACTCTTATCCACACCTTTGCTGAACCTTCCGCAGACAGCGGGCAAAAGCCGGAAAAAAACAGTCTTACCATGTTAAAAAATACGACTTGATCGACAGCTTGAATCCTGAAAAAAACAAACACTCTCAAGCATGACGATGATAGATGTACCCGTCAGTGAGCGTCCGCGTGAGAAGTTATTGGCACGGGGCGCATCAGCACTCACTGATGCGGAATTATTGGCAATATTTGTGCGCACGGGTATCCGCGGGCGCAGTGCTGTGCAGGTAGCGCATGACATGATCGATGAGTTCGGCGGTCTGGTAGAGCTACTGCAAGCCAGTCAAAAAAGCTTTTGCAATATAAAAGGGCTGGGACCTGCCAAGTTTGCCCAGCTGAATGCCGTGCTTGAAATCGCCAAACGATACCAGTTCAACAAGGCCGAAAAAGGTGCGTTCCTGGAATCACCAGAAGCGGTCAAGAGTTTGGTATCACTACAAATGCGCGATTTAGAACATGAAGTGTTTGCCTGCCTTTTCCTGGATAACCGCCACCGACTCATCTCATACGAGCCATTGTTTCGCGGCACAATTGACAGCGCGAGCGTGTATCCACGTGAGGTGGTGAAAGCCGCTCTCAGATGCAATGCCGCAGCGGTGGTTCTGGCACACAATCATCCATCAGGAGTAGCAGAACCGAGCCGCGCTGACATAGACATTACCGCTCGTCTGAAGAAGGCACTGGGGCTTATTGATGTCAGGGTGCTGGACCACATCATTGTCGGCGGAAACTATCAGGTATCGCTGGCTGAACGCGGTGAGATATAGTTAATCACAACACTATCGGGCGTGTCCCATGAACTGCGGGGTCCACACAGCCATTCAACCTACCATTCAACCTACCATTCAACCTACCATTCAACCTACGATAAACAGCAGGTAAAATCGTCGCGCAAAAAAAAGGCGACCTTGTGGTCGCCTTTCTTCAAACTACCAGTGGAAGCTAGTTGATAGCTTCGACGCGGATCTCAACACGTCTGTTAAGACGACGTCCTTCCGCTGTGTCGTTGCTCGCGATTGGAGCTGTTTCACCCAAGCCAGATGCAGTGATCGGCACATTCGGGAAAGAGCCCTGAAGTGTCGACTTAACAGTCTCGGCACGTCGCTCTGACAGCCCCTGGTTGTAATCGCTCGCACCGCGACTGTCTGCGTGACCTACAACATCGATCAGCTCGATATCGGCGTAGGAACGTAGCTTGTCAATCAAGGTGTTCATTTCACTGTTGCCCTGACCAGTCAGCTGAGCTGAATCATAAGGGAACAATGCACGGCCACTGAGTACGACCTTATCTTCAACTGCTTCTGGAGCAGGTGCAGGAGCCGGCGGTGGTGGTGGTGGCGGTGGAGGCGGTGGTGGTGCTGCTACCACTGGCGCAGGCTCAGCCCTAACTTTCTGGGCAGTCGCTTCTTCTTCACCTTCACAGGAGCCGATGGAGGAATCGTCGCTGAACGATGAGGAGTGAAGACACCCGTCGTTTACTCCGACAACCCCTCCCGTAGAAGAAGCAATGTAGCTTTCAGTGGCTTCAATAGCCCCCGAATCGTCGCCACCGCCCGATAACGTACCGCAACCTGTAAGGATCGCTGTCGCGAAAGCGATGGACAGGAGTTTTATATGCATGGAATCACTCCGATTTTGCAGAATACTTATTTATAAGATTAGTAAGAGCAGAATCCGTTAGTTTCCTACTCACCCACAGGCGCACAATTACTGTGCTCGTTATTTTTCTGGCACAACAGGGAGCAGTGTTTTCCTACCTGATGCTACCGATACATATTGAGTCTAAAAAGTCCGCCTTGCTACGGGCATATTTCAGAATACGTACAAGTTGCCAGAATCCTAACACAACTTTGTACACGACGAGCAACATTTGCTGGCACACAATCTTTGTTAAAATTACCGTATTAGAAGCCTGCTGACACCAGTTAGCTCACTAATTCGTTGTGCGTCAATTATTTATGTTTCAAAAGTTGTACAGAAAAACACTACCTGCCATTTGTTGTCTTTGCGACGCTTCCGGGTTGCCCGGGCTGGATCTGTGTAAAAACTGCTTCCACAGCCTGCCAGGCAATCAACACTGCTGCTCAACATGCGCCGCACCATTACCGCACAATAACGGTATTGCCGGGTACAGCCACACATCTGAAGTCATGCTGTGCGGAGATTGCCTGAAAAGATCCCCCGGAATTGATGCCGCGATTATCCCTTTTTTGTACCGCCCGCCTGCAGACTACATGATCAAGAGAATGAAATTCTCAGCGCAAATGAAGTTTGGTCGGCTAATGGGCGAACTACTGGCTGGTGCGGTAAATCGGGCAGCTCAGGATCAGTCAACAGAGCCACATGAGCTCGCGGAATTGATACTACCTGTGCCGATTCACCAGAAAAGATTGTTGCAACGCGGTTTTAATCAGGCTGAAGTCATCGCCCAAACCGTCGCTCGTCGACTCCAGCTGCCACTGGACACAAAAACCCTGTGTAGATCGAAACACCAACTTTCCCAGTCAAGGCTGAGCGCCGTCGAACGTGAGAAAAACATTCGGCGTGCTTTCACAGTGGAACATTACGATCAGGTTCAGGGCAAACAGGTGGCCGTGATTGACGATGTGTACACCACTGGTGCTACTGCCCGCGCTGTCGCACGGCAACTGAAAAAGGCAGGCGCTTCAAAAATCAGTATCTGGGCTGTCGCTCGTGCCCCGTAAGTCAGTTCGGGCAAAACAAGCACCAGTATTAACCGCTACTTTGTTTTTTCGAGCAAGATAGTC
>CAZQKJ010000158.1:0-7852 GCA_964593315.1 uncultured Granulosicoccaceae bacterium | reverse complement strand
ACGAACTTGTACAATGCGCAAACAACAATGTTCTGCATTTAACTTTATCTCCAGAGCGAGGCGGAACGTAAATCCGCTGCAGACTGAACTCAACTTAAATTGTAGCGCCTGTCTCGATAGTTTACTGTTGCTGTAAAGATACGCAACACAGCCGTGACCGGATAAATAGATCAGATTCGTTAATGCGGTCAACAAATGCACCGTTAGCAGGTACACTGCAGCACCTTCATAAAAACGCAGCTAGCGGACACACCATGACAGAAGCAAAACTCAACTCCCTGGATCTGGATTATATACGCAGCTGCTTCCCGACCTTCAAAGAACCTCTTGCGGCAAAAACCGCCTTTTTTGAGAACGCCGGAGGAAGCTATGTGGCAGGCGCAGTGATCGATCAGTTGATGCACTTTTATACCCACAACAAAGTACAACCTTACGGTGCCGCTGAAATTCTCAATAGCGCCGGTCATCAGATGGATGCCGGTCGACAAACCATGGCAGAGTTACTGGGTATCTCATCTACCGACCTGACGCTCGGAGCATCGACCACACAAAACTTTAATACACTGGCATATGCCTGCGATACCCTGGTAGACGAGCAGTCAGAGGTCATTGTTACCGCGCAAGATCACGAGGCCAATATTGGCGCCTGGGAACGACTATGCCAACGTACCGGGGCAACGCTCAAAACATGGCAGATCAATCCATCTACTGCAGAGCTTGAGCTTGATGACTTCAAAGCCTTACTGACAGAAAAAACGGCCATCGTTTGCATGACGCATAGCTCGAATATAGTCGGGACTATCAACCCGGTTGAACAAGTGATTGCGTTGTGCAGACAAAACGGAACTCGGATAGTCATAGATGGCGTGTCTTACGCACCGCACCAGTGGCCGGATATATCGACTCTGGCACCGGACGCCTATTGTTTCAGCACCTACAAAACATACGCGACCCATCTGGGGGTAATGTATACCCGTGAAGACTTCAGAACCAGACTTAACCCGCAGTGCCATTACTTTAACCTCGGGTACCCAAGTAAACAGCTGGACGGCGCAGGCCCTGATCACGCATCTATAGCGGCTTTAGCAGGCTTGGGAGATTACTTCAAAGGCGCACACCAACATCACTTTGGAGCGAGCGAGCTTTCCCTTTCTGAAAAAGCGCAGCAGGTTTCAGGACTGATGCACAATCATGAAACTACATTGTGTCAACAATTGCTGGATGGAATTGCAGATCTGCCACTATCGATACTCGGTCGGAATCATATCGAAGGACGAGAAGCCAACATCGCACTGACTTCTTCCTCGATGTCATCAGCCGATTTGTCAAGCCGACTTGCGGATCAGGATATCGCCGCTGGTAATGGCCATTTCTATGCACTGAGACTACTGGAAAGCGCTGGTATCAAAGACACTGACGACGGAGTACTGAGAATTAGTTTTTCCCACTACAACAGCAATGATGACGTTGATCGCGTGATCAAATGTCTACAAAGCTGCCACTGAAATTCCCCTCGCGTCAGGCGCTACCGATTTTACAAAAGCGTCCGCCGCTCTGGATAGCGTTCGCTCGCGGCACCTTATCATCGCGACAGTATGGGTGAGACAAAAACCCTGCACATTAAGTACGACGAGCGTGTCATCAATCTCCGATTCTGGCAGGCAGGTCCACCCGAGTCCGATCGATGCGAGGGTGCGCATGGTAGGAAAATCATCAGCGTTAACCGATACTTCTGCCACCGCACTGCTCAATGCCAATTCGCTATCTATAGCCTTGCGTGCAAGTGTTCCCGCTTGCGGGATAATTCCTCTACTCGCTGCCAGATCATCCGTGGTGACCACTTCACGAGAAGCAAGCGGATCGCGGGTACTGGCCACGATCTTCACATCTCGAGTCCACAGTGCATCGCACCTGAGACTGTCACTGGGTGTCTGAATGGAGCTTGCCAGTAATGGCACCAGTGCCAAATCAAGCGACTGGTTGAGTGTGTTTTCGACTAATTGCTCCGCATCACACAGGCTCAGGTCCAGTTTCACCTGATTGAAAGATTGGTTGTAACCTGCCAGCCAGGGAGCTGCACTGGCCGAAGCCAGGTACGGGGTTGTGCCAATCTTTAAGCAACCGCCAATCTGGCCATCGTCTCTGCTCATTACCTCTCTAACATTCAGGACTTCAGATTGAATCTTCTTGGCGCCAGGCAGCAGAATACCGCCCGCTTCCGTTAACTGAACCGTGCGACCAATCCGGTCGAACAAGCGCGCATCTAATTGAGACTCAAGGGCGGCGATTCGCTTGCTCACCGCAGGCCGAGTCAGATTCATGGATTCAGCCGATTTAGAAAACGATCCTGTCTCAGCTACCCTGATAAAGGTTTGTAGATTTTCGATGTCCATTAGTGTGACACTATTACGTTGTCGTAACAGAGTACTCTAAATCGTTCACATCACGATGTAAAGGTTTTCATCGGGTGAGTTAAGCACTGAAAATAAGAATTTTGCGAACCGATTCTCAATTAGAAAAAGGGGGTGGCGAGGCTGATCCGGGTACGGAAAGTTCGCTCGTGAAAGACACAGCATCAGTAACACAAGTCATTTTTTAGATGACTAATCTACAACACTCCCGTCAGGCCAAAGAGGTGAATACTTCTTGCTTAAACCTCGCATATTGAGCCCGATATTGTTCAACCGATATTAACCATAAACCCTGACACTCTGCTTATTCATGAAAACGCTCACTCACAGAACCAGCCTAAGCGGAAAGACACAAGAAACCACCAAACCGCACAACAGCCGATCTGTGACGATAGCTATTGTGTTAGTGGCGACGCTACTGGCGGGCTGCACCAACAGCAAAATGATCATCAGTCCACTGTACGGTCGGCTTGACGATCAAATGCGTAAGGAATTTCACAAGCTCGGTAAATTCAACGAAAAACAGATAGAACAATTTGAAACACGGGTAGGTACCTTCCATGTCTGGCACAGAAAAGTGGAACTACCAAAATACGCTGCTTTGATTAATACCGTGCAGACATCGATCAAGAAACGCGGCAACACGACAATTGACGATGTGCAGCAATGGATCGATCTGGCCGAGGTTCACAGTAAAAAAATCCGCACCTGCCATCCAGCTAACTTTTCGTTTGAACTGATGCAATCGCTAACCGATAAACAGGTTAACTTCATTCAGAGACGCTTTGCACGGGAACGCAAAAAAAATTACCAAAAAACACTGGAACTAACACCTTCAGAGAAAGTCAGGGAGCGCTCGAAAAATGTCACCAAGTGGGCCAGACGAATCGGATTTGAATTCAATAAAGAACAAATAAAATTGCTCAACGACGCGTTTGCCAATCAAGGGAATTTAACTCAGCCATACTATCGTTTAGCAGACAAATGGACACGAGACCTGTTTGCTATTGCCCGCAGACAACAGGCGCCTGACTACGAACAGCACATGCGGCTACAGTTAAACAAGGGATGGACACTGGTTGAAAAAGCGCATCCGGATACATGGCGCGCTAACAGAGAAGTTTGGCGTGACTTTGGTTTCAAATTCGTACGTAGCATGACCCCTGAACAGCGAACTTATGCAAGCAACTGGCTTCGTAAGCTGGCTAAAACCATCACAGCTATATCTAAAGATAATCCTTCCTACACACCGGTCAACGATCCACAACACGGCTGCTTGCCTGACACAGAACCCTAGCCGAGCACATGCTATCTCAGCCTATGTTGTATCCGTTAGCCGGTACGCTATAAAGTTTAAGACAACGCACAACACCTTCTAATTTTTTAACTAAGTCAATCCCTCTGCGACCTGTCTTGCACCGGCCAGTGCAAATCCGTGTTCGGACGCAATATGAAACATAGTCACCCCAATCGCTTTCAGATCCGCTACTGTGCTAAGGTCAGGTGCAAAAGTAATACAACAACAATCGCTGTTGCCAGACGCCGCACCTACTTTGGCAATCGCGTCTCGGACCCGCTTATCATTGATGTCCGTGACGCCATAGCAGACAGCAAGATCAGCCGGTCCGACAAACATTCCGTCCACACCTTCAATTGCGGCGATAGATTCACAGGCATCGACCCCCTCTGGTTCTTCGATCTGAACAATAACAACAGTCTCCCGCTCACTCTGCGCCAGTATCTCCGGCATTTTTCTGGTCGCAAAGCCCGCCCATCGAGTAGAGCCCGCAAAACCACGACCACCGTGGCCGAAACGCGACCAACGTGCCACCTGCTGTGCCTTTTCAACTGAATCTACATGCGGCACTACTACACCAGTGGCACCACTATCCAGTGCTTTGAGTATCTCTTCCCTGTCTCCACACGGCACTCTCACCAGGACAGGAAAATCGAGTGCACGAGCTACCGCCAGACAGGCATCGAGCCGACCTCGATCAAATGGTGCATGCTCGGTATCAATGGTGACATAATCGAGACCCGATAAAGCCATCAGCTCAATGATGTCATGCGATGGAGTTTTTACAAAAGTACCACTCAAAATATCACCGCGCAGCATGCGTGTGCGTAAACTGTCAGTCGACATCTAACTGCTCCAAGTCCTTAATTTTACCTATTGCCTGAATTGTCAAATTGCCAAACCACTTAAATGATCAAATTGCACTACAGGTACATAGTAGTATTGTTCACAGGCTCGCGACACAAATCAAGCCAACACAACAAGATGATAAAATTAAGACAATTCGCTGCGGTCTCAATGTGTAGCCTGCTGCTTGCCTCGTGCAACGGCGACCGGAACTTCTCACAATTTCCGGGCTTCGCCGAGCATTTTAACCAGTACCCGCCGCAGGATCGCACCCTCACGACTCTTGAATTTGAGCTGATTGAAAAATTCAAACCTGCTGTCTATCTGGCAGAAGGTCAGCGCGAACCGGTTGATTTCTATACCGACTATATTGCCCGCGGCGAATTACAGATCAACGGTAAAAAAATCTCGGATAATGTTACCCCTGATCTTTTAAACCAATACAGAGACAATCCAGAGGCCTCTTTCCACTACCTCGGTGATTATCGCGATGCCGGGTCAGCAACAGTCTATGCTCGACTGGATATCGAGGAGACAAACTACCCGGGAGTTGAGTCAGAGTATACGTTCCTGACTTATAACCTGGTCTTTCCGGTCAGCGGTATATTGCAGGGTCTGGGTGCACTACAATCTGTCGCATTGACTATTGGTGGCAATCTCAACGACTGGCATCAACTGGATCACTATGTCAGTGTGATGGTAGCTGTAGTTAAAAAACCGAGTATCAGTTCAACAGTAACCGATAAAACCACAGGTAAAGTTAATTCAGAAAGTGGTGGCGTCACTGACTATAAAGCGGTGGCAATGACTTTGCAGCAGCATAACTACCAAACCACCTACTTGCTGGATCCTGACAACCCGGAGATTTCGGTGGATATTGCCATGCGATCCAATGAACTCTACCAACACAGCTCCCAACGCATTGAACATCCCGCTGTGTCTTTTCTCAGCAGTGACAATATCGAGTTTGTACTTACCGGCAATAATAAACCGACGATGGCAGGCTATGACATCACTCATGGCCAAAAAACACTTAGCTACCAGTTGTCTTTCCTGCCGCAAACCGATGCGTTCTATCAGTTTAAAGGCGCGTTGGGCAAAGCCAGACTACTACCAGGCCGCAGTGGACCACCCGGCGCCGACTATGTCACTCTGCCCGGACTGATGCCACGATTGGTCAGAATGGTCACGGGATACAGACCTGAATCTGCAGCAAAGGAAATAGCACTCTACAAAGCACTGCTCGACCGGGAGAACTTTTCTATAAGAGCGGATGCTGTAGCACCCTATAAAAAACGCTTCTTCGAAGCACTGTAGCCTTTAAAAAATTCCACAGTACTGGCTAAATTTCTCAATAGCTTTGCAGGTAAACAATGCGGGAAACATGGGAACAACTGGCGCTCGACTACACCAATGCCACTGCAGCGAATCGTTTAGAGTCGATCCAGTCTTTGTGGAGCGGTTATGGTGAAATCTTCCGAGTTAATCTGACACCTGTTGAATCCGGAACACTGGTTGTTAAGCAAGTCGTGCCTCCGTCTCTGGATCAACATCCAAGGGGCTGGAATACCGATCGTTCTACTCAAAGGAAACTCAAATCCTATGATGTTGAGTCTAACTGGTACAAAGACTGGAGCAATCAATGCACCGAAGACTGCCGGGTGCCCGCCTGTATTACATCTGCTAAACAAGGCAATCAACACTGGATACTTCTGGAAGATCTGGATGCCAGCGGGTATAGCCTGCGACACGACAGACTCAATGCTTCACAAGCAAAAGCATGCCTGCACTGGCTGGCCAATTTCCATGCGAAATTTCTACATACTGAGCCACATGGACTTTGGCCGGAAGGCACATACTGGCATCTTGACACTCGCCCGGATGAGTTCGAGGCCATGCCTGAAGGCGATATCAAACGCCATGCAGCTGAGCTGGACCAAAAACTTAGCAACTGTAAATTCCAGACGATTGTTCACGGTGATGCAAAAGTTGCCAATTTTTGTTTTAACGCAGATAGCACAAAGGTAGCCGCTGTTGACTTTCAGTACGCAGGTGGTGGTTGCGGAATGAAGGATGTAGCGTATTTTTTTGGAAGCTGTTTCGATGAACACGAATGCGAGCAACTGATACCGATGCTACTCGACTACTATTTTGAAGTGCTTACCGCGAAAGTTAGAAACCCGATAGAGCTGGAACAGGAGTGGCGCGCCCTGTTTGCACCTGCATGGACAGACTTCTATCGCTTTTTAATCGGTTGGATGCCAGGACATAAAAAAATCCACAGCTACACACAGAAGCTCGCCAGTGAAACACTGGCAACCCTGACTTAACTGTTGTTTTCTGATTGTAGCTCTTCAAGTTGATCGCTGGATTTCTCGTACCACAGGCGCGACACGTAGTTATCTTTTGGCCATTGCAATTCGAATAATCCCAGTCTTATCCCGGTGTGTCGATCCTTAAGCGACAGAAAAATTTCTTCTGCCTGAGCTATGTTGCCGAGTTCGTGTTGCGCAATACCCTGGCTGTACAGTGCTGTATCAACATAGGTACTATCCGGATGCTCAGCTAGCAATCTGGCAAAGTCATCATAAGCTGACTGATAATCTCCAAAGTCGGTCATCTGGATATAGGCAATCATATACTTGGCATCATCTACCAGATAGCTGTCATCGTGCTGGCGTAGCAACGCATTAAGTAACTGCAGTGACGCTTGTGAATCACCTTCGTCACGTTTTTCCAGCGCACTGTGGTATAAACCAAAATCACTGCCTGTACCATAGACTTCCGCCTCTTGTAGCAGTGGAAGTTTAATTAGCGCTCGAGCTCGGTTTGAAGTAGTCGGTCCTGCGTTAAGATAAATACTGTAATCTGCGATTGCAGAGACATAGTCACCTGATCTTTCAGATTCACGTGCTCGGTAAAAATAGGATTCAACACGGTTAGACCCACTACCAACAATAGTATCGTAGGCAATATCCAGTGATGCAACACGCTGTCCTGCACCAAGCGGTGAAAAAGCCACATCAATCTCGAGATCATCGCCCGGCTCAAGCACAATGGCTTGCGGGATATCCGATACAAAGTCTGCAGCGTTCTCACCGGTAATGGCAATCGAGTTGATCGGGTATGTATCTACACCGACGTTCGAAATCTTGAAAGTCTGCGGTGTGTGAGTACCGACACCCTGCACACCGTAACGAAAATCAGACAGAGATACTCTCAACCCTTCAAATACTTCGGGACTTTTAGCCTCATCTTCTGTATCAAGCTCTTCACCACCACCGCTACAGGCCATAGC
>CAZQKJ010000157.1:0-7914 GCA_964593315.1 uncultured Granulosicoccaceae bacterium | reverse complement strand
ACTTTGCACCACTACCACTTAATTTTTTAACACCCGATCAGTCACTCCCCGTCGGAGACTATCAATGGTGTTATTGCGTTTGCAATGATCAGGGAGAACCTGTCAGCAACTGGAGTAAGAAGAGATCTTTCTCGATCACCGAAGGGTTAGCTGAAACACCTCTTGCTTCACGTAGCGCGCGCTTTACAAAGACCGAGATGGCACACCCGAGGCTGTGGCTATCTCCAAAGAAAATTGACAAGTTTTCCGATGAAATTAAAAAAGATTCTGGCCACTGCAGCTGGAATGACTTCTATGAAAAATCCGTGGCCCCCTGGATGGAGCGCGACATTCTGCCGGAACCCGCAGGATATCCAAACCATCAACGAGTGGCATCGGTCTGGCGACAAACCTACATTGATTGTCAGGAAGTGCTTTACGCGATTCGCCACCTGGCAGTAGCCGGACGTATTACCACAGATAAAAAACTCATTGATCGCGCCAAAGCGTGGCTGATCAGTGTTGCCAACTGGGACCCGGGTGGTACCACCTCTCGAAGCTACACGGATGAATGGGCATTCAGGATTAACCTTGCACTTGCATGGGGCTATGACTGGCTCTATGACGAACTATCCGATCAGGAACGCGACCTGGTGAGAGAAGCATTGCTGGTTCGCACACGTGAGACCGCTGATCACATTATTAAACATGCCAACATCCACCTATTTCCATTCGACAGCCATGCAGTCAGAGCGGTATCAGCGGTGTTGATTCCTGCATCAATAGCATTGCTTGATGACGAGCCGGAAGCGCGCGATTGGCTGGACTACTCGATTGAGTTTTTATTCACCGTGTACTCACCATGGGGTGATAACGACGGCGGCTGGGCAGAAGGTCCACACTATTGGATGACCGGTATGGCCTACTTGATAGACGCCGCCAACTTACTGAAATCATTTGCCGGTATCGATTTATATCAACGACCGTTCTTTCAGAACACAGGTGATTTTCCGCTCTATACCAAAGCACCGGGAACTCGTCGTGCAACATTTGGCGATGACAGCACCATGGGTGATCTACCCTGCCTAAAGATCGGCTACAACCTGAGACAGTACGCAGGAGTAACCGGCAACGGTGCCTACACCTGGTATCTTGAAGAACTTAAACGCAATGATCCTGGTACAGAGATGGCGTTTTATAACTATGGATGGTGGGATTTCAATTTTGACGAGCTGGTTTATCTGCACGATTTTGGCAAGGTAGAGGCCACTTCGCCATCAGAACTACCCACCATGCGTCTGTTCAAAGGTATTGGCTGGGTGGCGCTACAACACAAAATGGATGTGCCCGATGAACACATTCAGTTTGTTTTTAAATCCTCTCCGTTCGGATCAATCAGTCACAGCCACGGTGACCAAAATGCTTTTTGTATGGCAGGCTTTGGTGAAGATCTCGCCATTCAGTCCGGCCATTATGTGGCGTTCAACTCGTCAATGCATCAGAAGTGGCGCAGACAAACGCACTCCAAGAACGCCATACTGATCAATGGCCAGGGCCAGTACGCAGGAAAAGACAAAGCTCAGGCAATGCGCTCTACCGGCAAGATCGTCACCTCTGAAGACCGTGGCGATCATATATTTATCCAGGGTGATGCAACTGCCGCCTATCAATCGCTTACACCTGAGATAAGCAGCGTTCTACGCGATGTGTACTTTGTTAACAACACCTACTTTGTCATTGTTGACAGCATAGATGCAGAGTCACCGGTCAGTATAGATTTTCTACTGCACGCCAACGCACCCATGTCACTTGGCGACACAACGTTTCGGTACTCAGGCGAGCAAGCGGGTTTCTACGGACAATTTTTATATTCAGAGGCTGGCGTACCGGTGCTGTCACAAGAGACGGGCTTCCCGGACATCGACCCTGAAGACTACGAGGGACTACCTCAGTCAACCCGTCTAAAGGCATCGTTTCCCGATGCGATACGGCATCGCATCGCCACCTTACTGGTGCCCTACCCGATGCAGTCACCACGAAGAATCTTTAGCTTCCTGGATGATCAGGGCTACGACTGCGATCTGTACTTCACGGATGCAGAAGAGCAAACCTTTAAAATTACCGTGCCCAAGACATTCAACGTCGGGCGATAAACACTACACAACAGGAAATACCATGAAAGGTAAAACAGCCATTGTCACTGGCGGTGGAAGAGATATCGGGCGCGCCTGCGCACTACGTTTGGCAAGTGAAGGTGCGAACGTTGCGATCAACTATTTTTCCAGTAGCGACGGTGCTGACAGCGCTGTTAAAGAGATAACCGATGCAGGCGGATCCGCCTTTGCTCTGAAAGGGGATCTGAGTAGTCAGGAAGGCGTTTCTGCGCTGGTCGATAAAACCGTCAGTGAGTTTGGTGGTATTGACGTATTGGTAAACAATACCGGTGGCCTGGTAGCGCGAAAGACTATTGCGGAGATGGACCTTGCACACTGGCAAACGGTGATGGACCTGAATCTGACCAGCATCTTTCTTATGGTCAAAGCCTGCCTGCCGCATATGAAGAAAGGCACCATTGTGAATCTCGCAAGTCAAGCCGGACGTGATGGAGGCGGCCCGGGTTCGATCCCTTATGCAAGCTCAAAAGGTGCGGTAATGACAATGACCCGAGGCCTTGCAAAAGAGCTGGGACCGGACATTCGTGTTAACGCACTGTGCCCGGGTATGATTGACACTGACTTCCACAACATTCACACCAAACCGGAAGTGCGCACCATGGTTGAAAACGCCGCACCGGTTAAACGTCAGGGCACACCGGAAGATATTGCCAATATGGTGGCGTTTCTTGCAACCGATCAGTCGGCTTTTGTAACCGGCACCAATATAGATATCAACGGCGGCATGCTGTTTTCATAATCAAGCCGGGCTAGCCCAGGCTGGCGCATAGTTATGCGCCAGCCTGCTTAGGACTTATCGGCACGCATCACACTAGAGGGCTGTTTGGAAAGTTAGTGAACACTTTTCTTCGCCACAGCCCACTAGCCAGCTAAACGCTGCAGTTTTAATAGTATCGGATTCAGTGCCGGCCAAAGTACGCCCCAGATGCTCGGGTCACTTTGAAGCCTGTCGACTATCGGTTGCAGTTTATTGATACCCGATTGAACAGCATCTTTTGCTACTACTATTTCAGAGCTACTGGCTCTGGATAACATGGCCGTCAAATCATCGAGTGCCTGTTCTGATTTTTCAAGGGCCGGGAATGCCACTATCGCATCGTCTGCGCTAGTGATGCCAATAAGTGTCTCAGCAGTTTCACTAAAAAAATCCCCAAGCTGGATACTGAACAATGACTTCCGTGAAACGACTGCAGACGCACCAACGCTTGATGTGCCACCGGGAGCAATAGCACTTACTATTTGCGTATTGGAAATATGTTTCCAGCCAAGCCACGGCAGCAGTATCAACAGCGCGGGTATCAGTAGTAGCCATCTATTAAACCCACGCCTGATCAGAGGTGGGGTACTGCGCCTTTTTCTGCTGGCACGCGGCCTTGAACCTGAGCTGTGGTCTCGATTATCTCGGTTACCGGGGGTAACGCTTGATTCCGATTGAGTATCGATCCAATGATCGTGCTGTTGGCGAAGATTTTCGTCGGACAGCACTGCATAGGCTTTATTCAGTATCCTCAGGATTCTTTCCGCTTCTTCCCTGTTTTCAGTGTGTCTGTCAGGATGCCACTTTTGAACCAGTCTTTTGTAGGAAGCCTTGATCTCCTTACTGTTGGCATGTCGAGACACCTGAAGATTGTCATAGTGCGTTTTCAATGCAGGCGCCGTTAATTCACTTTAAAGACTGCAATCTCATGTAACGGACTCGCAGGTGTTACAACAGTCGATGGAAATTCACTTCGATTCGGTGAATCGGGAAAGTGCTGGGTCTCAAGGCAAACTGCACCGCGGCATCCGTAGATTGCGCCACCCTTACCTTTTAAACCATCCAGCTTATTAGCGGTGTAGCACTGAATACCGGGCTGCGTGGTGACTACTTCAAGGGTACGACCCGATTTCGGATCTGTTATGCGTGCAGCCATAACAAGATCAGGGCTGCCGTTGCCACTATTAATCACCCAGTTGTGATCATAGCCTGCGCCCGCTGCCAACTGTGGATGCGTATCGTGAATGTGTTCACCGAAGGATTTTTCCGCGCGAAAATCCATTGGCGTGCCTTCTACACTGACAGGTTCAGACAATGGAATTCCTTTGTCATCAGTGGGCAGATAATGATCGCAATTGAAGACTGCAAGATGACTGAGAATCGAGTCTTCAGAGGCAGCGTGATGACCACTTAAATTAAAATAGGAATGATTAGTCAGATTGACCACCGTTGGCTGATCACTCGATGCATAGTAGTTAACCTCAACCTCGGCTTCCTTGTTCAATGCATAGGTTACGCTGCACGAAAGGTTCCCCGGATACCCCCCGTGTCCATCAGCGCTTTTATGATTCAGTACTAACAGCGGTAATCCATTATCCTCATCAATACTGGCCGACCACACCTGCCTGCTAAATCCATCACTCCCGCCATGCAGATGATGACCCGTAGGGTTGGTTTCGAGCTGATAATCTACGCCGTTAAGTGAGAACCTGCCGTTAGCAATCCGGTTGGCATAGCGACCTACCACGCAGCCAAAAAAACGGATATCGGATTCGTACTCCGCCATTGTATCGTAGCCCAGCACGATATCCGCAAGCTCACCGTCGCGATCCGGCGCGACTAAAGACTGCACTATACCGCCGTAGTTGATCACACACATTTCTACCCCGCTCACGTGACTGAACGTGAAGCGATCTACCTGCCTGCCATCCGCTGTGACACCGAATGGGGTTTGATTTAATTCTACTGTCACAATTTTTCCCTGCCCTGCCCACGCTTTGGTTAGCAGATAGATTATGGTGAGCGACTATCTGGCTCATGGTTTTCCACCTGTCTCAAATCCGTTGGATGTAAAGATAGATGATCGCGCTTTCCCCTATTCTCTCACATGGTGTATCTTGACGGTATGCAGGATGTCTTGTGTCAAAAGTGATGCTCATGAGACTCAAGCAAAAAAAACAAACGCACGGGATACCACATGGGGATAAGAGAAGTTAAGCTGGATGACAAATATACACTCCTGAACGGGCGTATTTTTGTCACTGGTATTCAGGCGCTGGTGCGACTGCCCATGCTGCAAAAATTACTTGATCAGAGAGCAGGCCTGAATACCGGAGGGTATATCTCAGGCTATCGCGGCTCACCGCTGGGAGCACTCGATCAACAACTGGTTCGAGCTGAACAATTTTTAAAACTACACGATATCGTTTTCCAGCCCGGGGTAAACGAAGAGCTCGCCGCCACCGCCTGCAGCGGGACACAACAGATTAACCTGCAAGGTCAAGGCGCCTATGATGGCGTATTCTCGATGTGGTACGGCAAAGGTCCGGGAGTTGATCGCAGTGGGGATGCTTTGCGCCACGCCAACAATTTCGGCACTGCAGAGCATGGCGGCATGCTAGCTCTCCTGGGTGATGATCACGCCTGTGAATCATCGACCACAGCACACCAGAGCGAGTACGCCATGGTGGATGCGATGATCCCGGTCTTAAACCCCGCCAGCGTACAAGAGATACTTGACTACGGCTTATATGGCTTTGCCATGTCTCGCTATACCGGTGGAGTGGTTAGTTACAAGTGCGTGCACGATACGGTAGAGGCGACAGCATCAGTAGAGGTGAGCGAAGACCGCACTAATATTATTATTCCGACCGACTTTGATATGCCAGCTGACGGGTTGAACATACGAGCGCAAGACACGTTCCTTGAACAGGAACATCGGGTTCACTACTTCAAGACTGCGGCAGCGCAGGCATTTACCCGAGCCAACAAGCTCGATCAACTGACTATCAACCCGGCATCTGCATGGCTCGGGGTGGTTACCACCGGAAAGTCATATCTGGATGTAAGACAAGCTTTTGTCGAGCTCGGCATCGACGACAATACCGCTCAACAGCTGGGCATACGCGTTTATAAAATAGCGATGAGCTGGCCCATAGAGCCCGAGGGCGTAGCGCGTTTTGCACACGGCTTGCAATCAATCGTGGTGGTAGAAGAGAAACGCGGGCTCATAGAAGACCAGCTAAGGTCACTACTATACGCAAACAGTAATGCACCACAAATTGAAGGCAAACGCGATAGCTCCGGACAAGTACTGTTCCCGTCTACTGCAAGACTTAATGCTACCGATATTGCAATCAAACTGGGTGCACGTATTGTCAGTAAAACTGCCAACAATGCCGTTTCAGATAAACTGACCAGGCTACGGGAAATCATGCAGGCTGCGAGTGCAAGACAGGCGCCAGCCATGATCCGTACACCCTACTTTTGCGCTGGCTGCCCACACAATACCGGCACCCTGATTCCGGAAGGAAGCGTTGCAAAATCCGGCATAGGTTGCCATTTCATGGTGCAATGGATGGACCGCAACACCGCAGGCTATACCCAGATGGGCGGTGAAGGAGCAAGTTGGGTTGGCGAAGCACCGTTTAGCAACACTAAACATATATTCCAGAATATTGGTGATGGCACTTACTACCACTCGGGACTCTTAGCAGTAAGATCCGCTATTGCCAGCAAGGTCAATGTCACCTTCAAAATTCTATATAACGATGCAGTTGCCATGACTGGTGGCCAACCAATGGATGGCCCGCTAACGCCATTGGCCATAGCACAACAGGTTCACGCAGAAGGGGCCACACGAGTGACAGTGGTCACCGATGAACCCGATAAGTATCCGCACAACGCACCGTGGCCGCCAGATCTTAAAGTACACCACCGTGACAGCTACGATCAGGTACAAAGGGAGTTTCGTGAGATCAGTGGCACCAGTGTCATCATTTACGACCAAACTTGCGCTGCAGAAAAACGCCGTAGAAGAAAACGCGGTGAATTCCCCGACCCGCCAAAGCGGTTATTTATAAACGAAGACGTATGTGAAGGTTGTGGTGATTGCGGCGTAACATCCAACTGTGTCGCAGTACTACCTCACGATACCCCACTCGGTAGAAAGCGACGCATTGATCAGTCTGCCTGCAATAAAGACTACTCCTGCGTTAACGGATTTTGCCCGAGCTTTGTCACAATCCATGGCGGCAGCTTGCGCAGGAAAACTCAATCCTCCCATACCGGTGCTAACTGGACTACACCACTGCCAGAAGCTTCATGGCCTGCGTTAACAAGTAATTGCGGCATCGTATTAACAGGCGTTGGAGGCACTGGCGTTGTCACCATCGGCGCGATCATAGGGATGGCAGCACACATAGCCAGGCTCGGTTGTTCAATACTCGACATGATGGGATTGGCTCAAAAAGGTGGCTCTGTTACCAGCCACATTATTGTAGCCCCCTCTCCTGAAGACATCACCGCCACCCACATTGCAGCAGGCCGCGCTAATGTCATACTCGGTTGTGACATTGTGACCGCTGCCGCCAACCCGACGCTGGATAGAATTCAACAGGGTGCGACTAAAGCGATCATCAATACCCATCAAATGATGTCAGGGGATTTTACCAGAGACCGCAATGCAGCATTTCCGAAAAGTGAACTACAGAGCGCCATCTCAACTGTCGCAGGTGATGAACATTGTCACTTTATCAATGCCACACAGTTAGCCGAGAAACTACTCGGTAATACCATTGGTGCCAACATGTTTATGTTGGGTTTTGCCTGGCAGCGTGGTGTCATTCCAATCCCACGTGAAGCCATAGAAAAGGCTATCGCACTCAATGGCCAGGCCGTTGACATGAATACACAGGCATTTTTGTGGGGCCGGCGCGCTGCGTTTGACAGGACTGCTGTTGAAACACTGGCAACCCCTGCCATTGTAATTAACACACCAGAGAA
>CAZQKJ010000156.1:0-7933 GCA_964593315.1 uncultured Granulosicoccaceae bacterium | reverse complement strand
TTGCTGCTCGCATGCCAGGGTCGCGTTGTCGTGTGCGGTGTAGGAAAGTCAGGCCATATCGGCCATAAAATTGCCGCCACACTGGCGAGCACAGGCACACCTGCCTTCTTTGTACACCCAGGTGAGGCATCGCACGGCGACCTCGGTATGATCAGAGCAGACGATGTGGTTATTGCAATTTCATACGGCGGCGAATCCAGTGAGCTTAAAGTGATTCTGCCAGTACTTACACGCCTTGGCACACCAGTCATTGCCATCACCGGCAAAATAGACTCATCCCTCGCAACAGCCGCAAAGGCGGTACTGAATGTACAGGTTCAAACCGAAGCTTGCCCGCTTGGCCTGGCACCCACTTCAAGCACCACCGCGACCCTTGCTATGGGTGATGCACTGGCCGTTGCCGTACTTGAAACTCGCGGCTTCAATGCCAAAGACTTCGCCATGACACACCCGGGTGGAAAGCTTGGCAGAAAACTTCTGTTGAGAGTCTCTGACATCATGGTCAGCGATGCGTCACTACCGGTTGTTAAAAGCGGCACACGACTCCGTGATTCACTCTATAAGATGAGTGCCGGGCAACTGGGTTTTTTGGCAATCATCGACAATGACGCCAAATTACAGGGCGTGTTCTCAGATGGTGACCTGCGCCGCGCACTCGATAACAACCTTGATATTAATACCGTAACAGTCGATCAGGTGATGACCCATGGCGGGCATACTGTGCAATCTGATCAACTTGCAGCCGATGCACTGGAAATTATGGAACAGCACAAGATTTACGCACTACCGGTTTTGAGTTCAGATTTAAAAGTATGCGGTGCGATCAACATGCATATTTTGCTGCAGTCTGGCGTGGTGTAATTCCATAGTCCGTATAACAGAACAACCCGCTTCTTATTCATTCACCAGCGTCAACACCGCAGAGCACAAGATCAATGTCTGATGTAGCAACACTTGCCAAACCGGTTAAAGCAATCATTTTCGATGTCGATGGTGTGTTAACAGACGGAGGCCTCTACCGCAGCGATGACGGACAAGAGTTCAAGCGCTTTCATGCGTCAGACGGACTCGGCATGAAAATGCTTGCGAGCACCGGCATCGCCATCGCGATAATCACTGGTCGAGAGTCCAATGTGGTTCGGCACCGATGCAAAGAACTCAACATTACTCATTTTATCCAGGGCGCTAAAGACAAGTTACCGGCGTTTGAAACCCTGTGTGAGCAAATGCAGTTAACACCGGCAGAATTCGCCTACATGGGCGACGATATCATTGACCTGCCCGTCATGCGTCGCGTGGGCCTGGCACTGACAGTGCCGAATGCCACCAGTGAAGTGAGCGCGATGGCACACTGGACCAGCACTCGACCTGGCGGCAATGGTGCCGCCCGCGAGGCTTGCGAGCTGCTTTTAAAATCAAAAAACCTTTATGATGAAGCAATCAAGCGGTACATGATCTAGCAGGTACAGTCCGCGTCAAGTAACCCGCCGCTAGACTAGGCGCTGGCACAATGGCGCAAAAGCTTTCAAAAAGTAAAGGCAGAAACGCCAAAAGCGCTGCTCAAATTCAACAACGATGCTTCTGACGTAAAGCACGTAACGAAAAGATCAACACTATGCCCGCAAACTTCGGCCGAGGACTTCTGGTATTTGCACTGATGGTTTTCGCTGTCGTCTCGTGGCAATGGATCAATGATCGCCAGGTACAGCCGCAAACGCCCGACAATCCAGTCACCATGGCGGAAACTCAGAGCGACTACTATCTTGAGGATTTTCAGATCGTCAATGTCAGCAACCCCCAGACACAGGGAAACTCTGGCCGCAGGCTCGAGGTAACCGGCGAGTCCTTAACCCATCATTTCCTGCTCGGTCACTCTATTATTGAGAATCCCTCTGTGCAGCTGCACAGCCAAAGTGACGATGCCTGGAACGCGCAGGCACGCCAGGGCACGGTATCTGCGGAATTCGATGTGCTTGATTTGCAGGGAGATGTAGAAGTTACGCATAATCCGGCGTCAGGTGTTGCACCGGTCTCGGTCGATACCCAATCGATCACAATCGATACTACTGAACGGGTTATTCAGACCGAGCAGCCTGTTGAAGTGACCGGCAATGGATGGCAGTACAAAGCCAACGGTATGCGAGCAGAAGTTGAAAACGGGACTTTATCTTTTACATCCGGCGTGGAGGCACAGTTTGCAAACCCTAACTAAAAATCAGGTCAACACTCGACAGGTTATCCTTACAGCCGCGGTGATATGGTTTCTTTTATTGAGTACCACGGTACTTGCTCAAGACTTCACCAAGCCCATCAATGTTCAGGCAGATAACTCTGTATATGATGAAAGAGCCGGCACGCAAACGCTTTCAGGCAATGTAGAAGTCTCTCAGGGCTCAATGAGTATCAGCGCTGACCGAATAGAAATTGAGATCAAGAACGGTACGTTATACAGAATAACCGGCACTGGCAGCCCGATCCGATTTCAGCAGATGACACTGGATAACCAACTGATCACCGGTCAGTGCGAAGAACTTGTCTACAACACTGCCACCTCTGAAATCACGTTTATCGGCAACGCCAATTTCGAGCGACCCGGGCAACGGTTATCCGGCCATAGCATTGAATACAATCTGAGTGCACTGACCTTCAAAGCCGCCGGTAGTGATTCAGGACGAGTCAATATCACCCTGCAGCCCGGCCAGCTGAACCGATAATCAATCACTTGAAACCTCTGCTCGACTAAAGACGGATTCACTGGAATTCAGAGTTAAAAAGACTCATGGCAACACTACTCGCAGAAGATTTAAAAAAAGCTTACAGCAAGCGCACAGTGCTCAATGGCGTTACCATGAGAGTCGATCAGGGTGAAGTTGTCGGGCTTCTCGGGCCCAATGGCGCAGGCAAAACGACGTGTTTTTATATTGTTGTCGGTCTGGTTAAACCCGATAGTGGAAGAATTTCACTCAACGGACGTGACATTACCAAACAGCCCATGCATGTTCGCGCCCGACTCGGTGTCGGATATCTGCCGCAGGAAGCCTCGGTTTTTCGAAAGCTCACGGTAGAGCAAAATATCATATCCATCCTTCAGTACCGACCCGACCTGCAAAAACGTGACTACGCCGATACCGTCAGAAACCTGCTCAGCGAACTACAAATCACCCACATCAGAGACAGCCTTGGCATGAGTTTGTCCGGCGGTGAGAGACGTCGCGTAGAAATTGCTCGCGCGCTGGCCGCTAACCCTGCTTTTATACTGCTCGATGAACCGTTCGCAGGGGTTGACCCGATATCAGTAATCGATATCCAACGTATTATCAGTCACTTGCAACAACGCGGAATCGGTGTACTGATTACCGATCACAATGTGCGTGAGACCCTGGGTATTTGCGAGCGTGCGTACATCTTAAGTGATGGCGGACTCATCGCTGAGGGCACGGCCGCTCAGATTTTGCAAAACAGGCAGGTTAAAGAAGTCTATCTAGGCGAAGATTTTTCCATGTAAGCCATGCCGCTAGATTCTTAATTCCACTGAATCCAATCTGCGCCACACTCATCTCACGCACTCACGACACCGCCGAAATTCAGGCGCTCCAAGGCATTACCGTGGCGCTCAAAATCGCGTCACAGCAATCTTCTTTCCAATTTCGCCCCTGTAATGAGACTTTGCTCACTGACCGTAAATAATGCGTGAATGACATTGCAGTTAGGGACTTTTGAACCATACTTTATCTGTACGTCAGCAATTGCTCAGGCTAATTGCCCAGACTGAATCATCAGGCTTAACACCTGCGATTTAATCGTCTGGCATTACACACAGGCAGTTGCGACAACGCATTAATTAAAAAGACAGACGTTGGTTTAACGGGTACTCCGCAGTATTCGTCGAGGATACCAACTGCAAAGAAGCTGTGATTAGTTACCACAGTGGCTTTGTAAGCAGTCTGCAATAACTATGGTAAAGCGCACAGTATGAAGCAATCCTTACAAGTAAAAATGGGCCAGCAACTGGCCATGACCCCGCAGCTACAGCAAGCAATTAAATTGCTTCAGCTGTCCACGCTCGAACTACAAACTGAAATACAACAGGCATTGGAAACCAACCCAATGCTCGAAGTACAGGAAGACGGAGAAGACAACCCCGACAAAGAAGCTGCCAAAATGCGCAGCGACAATGAACGCGAAAGCAAGGAACAGGAAAAGTCAGACAACAGTACTGATGATGAAATCAGTGTCGAGAGTCTCGACCATATGGACGATATTTCAGCCACCGTTGAAATTAACGATTCCACACCAGACATCCCTGACGAACTTCCGGTAGACAGCGCCTGGGAAGATATCTACGAACCTGCTTACGGTTCAGCATCAATGCAACCCAGCGATGAGAATCAGCGCGACTTTACAGAGTACACCAGCGCCGGTACCGGCAATTTACAAGAGCACTTAATGGATCAGTTGCGTTTGCGAACGCTATCAGAGGCCGATCAAATCATTGCCGCCACTGTGATCAACTGCATTGATGACAACGGTTATCTTGAAGATACCGTGGAAGATATTATTGAAGCAGTCAACATCAACTACGACAACCCTGAAGATTACTGCGAAGCTGAAGAAGTAGAAGCAATGCTTCGCTTGATTCAACAGCTTGATCCGATAGGGTGTGGCTCACGAGACACTAAAGAGTGCATGTTGATTCAGTTGCAGGAAATGGAATCAACACCACATGTTGAAGTATGTAAGCAATTGATTGGTGAACACCTGCAAATGCTGGCAGCACGTGATTTCGCAAAAATCAAACGTCAGTTAAAAATCAACGACGCTCAGCTTCAAAACTCGATACAAACAATCCAGAGCTTAACTCCGCGCCCGGGATCTCAAGTTGTTTCAAAAGACCCGCAGTACATAGTACCGGATGTTTTCGTAAAGAAAATAAAGGGCGTCTGGCGAGTTGAACTCAATCCGGATATCGCACCTCGCCTTGCAGTCAACTCAATGTATGCAGGTCTGGTGAAACGCGCTGATAAAAGCGACGATAACAACTACATGCGCAATCAGCTACAAGAGGCGCGCTGGTTTATTAAAAGCCTGCAGAGCCGCAACGAAACGCTTCTGCGAGTCGGCACTGCAATTGTAGAACGGCAACGCGGTTTCCTTGAGTACGGTGATGAAGCAATGCGACCACTGGTACTAAGAGATATTGCAGAACATCTTGAGCTGCATGAATCAACTATTTCGCGTGTCACTACACAAAAGTACATACATACTCCGCGCGGTATTTTTGAATTTAAATACTTCTTCTCAAGTCATGTTTCAACATCTGACGGTGGAGAATGTTCCGCCACTGCGATTCGAGCAATGATTAGAAAGTTCATCGCCAAAGAAGATCCAGGAAAACCTTTGAGTGACAGCAAAATTGCAAGTACACTGGTAGCGTCAGGGATACAGGTTGCCAGACGTACCGTCGCAAAGTACAGGGAATCAATGTCTATTCCTCCGTCTAATGAGAGAAAGCGTTTAAACTAAGACAAACACAACGGAATTAAACATTTGTTTTTCTTATAATGGACTTACCGTAGAACCGTCGGCACTATAGCCGGCGGTTCATATGCAGCGGTTGGGGTCCAGAAGTTAATGTGAGGGGATTGTGTGATAAGCGACAACGAGATTTTCCCATCGTATTCCTAGCTAACAGGAATATCAGCGCTGAACTCTTTCGGCTAAACGCAGTCGAAGCGCCCGGCAGCAATGCCCCTACCAGCATAGACTGGTTACAATCTAAAACACCCGCCAACCGTTTAATACATCTTCACACCGACTTACGTGCACCCTGTCACGTTAGATCTACAAGTCCTGAACTTGCGTGTCGAAAACCGCTCTGCCTTACAGATAACCAGATATTACTGACTCGCCTGTACCAGGGCGCAATCAGAATACTCGACCGGATCACCCAACTATTCAACTGCCCGATACAGGGCGGGGAATACTTTTGTTGTCACTCTATTGCGCAACAAAATAGCACCCAGCAACAGATGTCATCCTGCAACAAAGAAACTCACCGTCGACTACACCAGCATCCGAGTTATTGCTTTGTATCGACATCGTCTACAACAGGAGAAAAACAATGAATCTTACAGTCACCGGACATCACCTGGACGTAACAGATTCGCTTCGACAATATGTCTCAGCAAAAATGGACAAACTAGAGCGACACTCCGATAACGTACAAGACGTTCACGTCATCTTAAGCGTTGAAAAATTAAGACAAAAAGCAGAAGCCACTGTCAACGTAAAAGGAACACAACTTTTCGCAGACACAATTGATCCGGACATGTATGCAGCCATCGATTTGCTGACCGATAAACTCGACCGACAATTAATAAAACATAAAGAAAAACTCAAGGACCACCACCGCAAAGATAAAGTCAGCCTGGAACCCAAACTTGATCCCGAGCTTGATTCGGAACCCGGGCAGTAACAGCAACTCAATCCACACAAGCTTCCCGGGCAACCTGTATTTGCTGGTTGCCCGGCACAGCCCACCCAGACTACCTAACTTGCAATCGGCAGAGGTTGCGGGGGTTTAGTGCCGCACCTGGCCATGCACACTCAACCCAACAGCGTGCCCTGCTCTAGGCTCAACTTCTGAATACCCCCGACTAAAGGCTTTCAGTATAAATAAGCGCCGAAAGTATACTGTTGGACACCAATCATCGCGGGGCCTTTGCCTAACCGGAAATTAGCGTGACTTCTAACCACGCACGCAGCCGATCTCGTCCGAACTACATCTAGTCATTTGGAACAACCAGATTCCCACATGTTGTAGACGCTATTTGCACACGGGAGCCAGGCTCCCCACAGCCTGCTCCGGATCGGGCACCAGCTGGTTTATTTTTGGTAGCTCATGCACAATCACCCGCCCCGATCCTGTGCTATAAAGTCGCCTACCAAAACGACGCGCCCCGCTATCCCCGATGCCCCCACTCACAGTACCGGATCCAATTCCGGAAATTATTTCTGGCTTTGCTCAATGAACAACGGATCATCGTCAGATCTATTTGAAAATTCGCGAATTTCCTGTCGCGCCTCGCTTAGCAGTAAGAAGAAATGCCTGCAGCTTCTGGCAGAACTCATCGAGAGCAGCCTCGAGGAGCACCAGCTGGACGACAGCGTCGATATGGAAGTGATCGATGCGCTGGCAGCTCGAGAAAGACTGGGCTGCACAGGTCTTGGTCATGGCGTGGCTATACCGCACGGTCGGGTGGACTTTATCAACGAACCAATCGGCGCTGCCATTACACTGGCGGAACCCATCGAGTTCGATGCACCGGACGGAGAACCGGTGGATATCGTTGTCGGATTGCTGATACCGGGATCAGAGGTTGACGGACACCTGCAGATACTGGCAAGTCTGGCAAAGTTCTTAAACGCTGAGGACAATCGCAAAGCCATCCGCAATGCAGCCACCGCTGATGAGATACATAAGCTACTCGGACCCATCATTCGCCCTGCTAAAACTCCCCCGGCAGATAACGCCGGAGATAGTGCGTCAGGCGACTCGGACAACCCCTAGAAACTCCCCCTGGAACGCCTGATGTAGAGATCGGTCTGACATTGAACGGACATCGGGATGGTGAGCGTCGATGCAGTTATTTTCTCAGGCTGTATACTTAGCTTAAGAACCCATCCCAGAGTGCTTTAAAACTCCTGGCCAGAGCGCTTCAAAACGACTGGCCAGAGTGCTTCGGAAACGACTGGATACCCATCGTCCGCTGACATTGAATGACGGATCGCACACCATGCAACTAACGATTATCAGTGGCCTGTCGGGAGCAGGAAAAAGCGTCGCCCTCCATACGCTCGAGGATGAAGGCTACTACTGTATTGATAATCTGCCGAACAGCATGCTGGTGGATCTGGCCAGGAAGATGTCGCA
>CAZQKJ010000155.1:0-7933 GCA_964593315.1 uncultured Granulosicoccaceae bacterium | reverse complement strand
GGTTTCGTGTTATGTATATAGGAGGTTTCGTTCCGTTTTGAGTATAGTCGACTGTCGCTAATTTCCGGCCCCATGCACTTTCCCGTCAAAAAATATCCGAGGTATACACGTGAGTAAATTCATCTATCCCATGCTCTTCATTGCTGCAATCTCTCTCCCATCAGCGCGAGCGGATATTGTCGTCAATTTTGTAGAAAGCGCGCCCAAAGATCGATTTGTCATAGAAAATACAAGTGAGTGTGATTTTGAAAATCTAATTGTAGAAATTGATCTCACTGGTAGTGTTGGTCGTCTAATATTCGATACGACTGCTACCGGAGCAGGTGTTGAAGTATTCCAACCGTTTGAGGTAAGAGAAGGGGATGTACGGCTGCTCTCTGAAAATCAGGTGCATGATGGGGAGCGTATGTTGTCAGTTGGAATAAAGAAATTGTCCCCTGATACATCCGTCAGTTTTACGATAGACGTAGATGATACGTTACCAAAAAGTGAGCTAGGCAATATTCGTGTAACCGGTTCTGAAATTTTGGATGGCCGGGTCAACGTAAGCCATGGTGACGGGCCTGTTTCCTCTGCTCTGTTCAGCACTCAAAGCGTTGCGGTTGTGCCGACTCCTGAGTGTCGGAAACAATAAGTGCTACTCGCTACCCTGGCTAATCAGTGCCCATCCGGCAACAGGCGCTGCTGGTGATCTCTTCTGCCCACAATCTTTGCTGACTATTCCCTGTGCGAGCGGACACGAAACAGATTGCTAGTGCCGACTTAATCGGTAGAGCAGCGCAGGATATCGCGATAACAAAGGCTGCGCTTGGGATCTGGAAAAACAAAAACTGCTAACAGCGACAACTGGAGGGACGCAACTGGAGGGACAGGCATCGGTCCCGGCATTGGTTCCGGAGCAATAAGTTGTGAGTGATGTTTCAGGTGGGACTGGTGATTAGAATACTTTTGACTGTCAGATACGATCGTGGTCATATCTGGTGGCAACATTTTCCGATTAAGTAAGTTCTTCGACTGCCTTCACCAGTTTGCCTAACTCTTCTTCACTGTTGTAGTAGTGCACAGATGCCCTCACTACCTGGGTCAGACCCCGTGATGGAAAATCCAGCCTTGCAGAGTCTGCCTCGCTGGAGTTGACGTTAATTGATTTTTCAGCGAGAGCACTGACAATTTGTTTCGGTGATTTTCCATCAACGGTGAAAGTTACTATGGCAGATTTGTTTGCACCCGGATCTTGCAATGATACTCCAGGTATTTGGCTTAATGACTCTCTTAGTGTACTTGCCAGAACGGTATTTCTTTCAACTATATTTGCAATGCCAATATTGTGAGCGTATTGCAGCGCAACGGATAGCCCGACTTTGCCGGCAAAGAATACTTCATAGGGTTCGAACCTGGATGCCCCGGGGTTTGGTGTAATCTCCATTGGTGTGAGCCAGCGCGAACCGGACATGTCGACACCGGCTGGATTGCCCATCAGAGACAAGGCGTGATCACCAGCCCAAACCATGCCTGTTCCTCGAGGGCCTCGTACAAATTTTCTGCCGGTGAATGACAGGATGTCACAGCCGATATCTTTGACATCAACTTCAAGTTGGCCGACAGACTGACAGGCATCAACCTGATATAAAATGTCTGTATCTCGTAGCAGATTACCCACTTCATACACTGGATTAATAAGGCCACTTTGAGTAGGTATGTGTACGACCGATACCAGGCGCGTACGGTTGTTAAGCATGCTGCGTAACGCAGCAACATCCAGTTGGCCATGTTGATCATTGGGAACAATATCAATCTCAACACCAAATAATTCGCGCGCTCTGAGTAATCCTGCCATGTTGCTTGGATACTCTGCTGTAGTGGTGATTATGCGATCACCGGGAGAAAACCTCAGTGCAGTAAATGCAGCGTTCCATGCCCTTGTTGCAGATTCTACGAAAGCCCAGTTTTCAGGGGCGCCTCCCAGTAACGCGCTGGCGGCATCATAGACGCTTGAAATGTCATCGGCTCTTTGATTGGCGACCTCGTACCCGCCGAGCTGAGCCTCAGCGCTGAGATAGTCGATTACTGTGTTTGTAACCTGGGCCGTCGGTAGGGACGACCCTGCATTGTTGAGGTGAATAACCGATTTAACACCTGGTGTGTCCTTACGGACTCTATCGAGATCAATCATAGGCATGCCGCTATAAGTTTGCTATGAACCAGCTAACTGCAGAGTGGGTATAGTATTGTTTTAACAGTGTGTTGACCACAGCGAACGTTGAAAACGTGCCTGACACACGTCCGTCATCTTCTGAGGCTTTCGGCAATGATGCAAAGCCAGTCTTTTCCAGCACGATCGAAGACTTGAATTGCAAGGCGCGTGTTGAGAAAGTGGGCTGGCGCAAGCGGTGAGGGAAAGCATTCCGGATCGTTCAATTAAACCGCTATCAGGTCAATAACTGCCTGCCGCATCAATCCAGCAAAGAAAACGTTTATAATTGTGTAGAGCTTGCGCGGTAAAATACCAGCTAATATCAAATTGCACTACAGGCAGATCTGGCAATCACACACGGGGAATTACAATGGCACCAGCTTTTACAAGTGCAGAGTACAGCGCACGGTTGACGCGGCTAAGGGCTGCGATGCAACAGCGCGGCTTTGAGGTGCTGGTAATTGGTGATCCGTCTAACATAAACTGGCTTACCGGGTATGACGCCTGGTCGTTTTATACACCGCAGATAATGCTTGTGGGTCTTGAACTAGATCCGACCTGGCTGGGCAGGGAAATGGATGCCGGGGCTGCAAAGTTCACTACCTATCTCTCAGAATCTCAGGTAGTGCCTTTTCCGGAACACTACGTACAACAAAACCATATTCATCCAGCACAGTTTATGGGTGAATGGATGAGATCAAACGGGTTGGATGGTAAAAAGACCGCTTATGAAAGCGATGTATATTATCTGACGCCAGCCTGTGTAGCGCATTTAAAAAAAGGCGTGCCCAATAGCCAATGGATGGATTGTGAGTTGCTGGTTAACTGGCAACGGCTAACTAAAAGTACGGCAGAGATTGAAATGTTATCTCAAGCAGCAACCATTGCCGGGCGCGTTATGCAGACCGCTTATGATGGAGTTGCCCCCGGTGTCAGGCAGTGTGACTTAATGGCTGATGTATTGGCCGCACAGGTACGCGGCACTGAAGAGTATGGCGGTGACATGACTGCATTACATCCGTTAGTGCTGGCTGGTGAGGCGGCATCAACCGCTCACCCGATGTGGACTGATGCAAAGTTCGAGAAAAACCAAACCATCGCTTTTGAACTCGGTGGCTGTCGTAAACGATACAACGCAGGGCTTGCACGCACAGTGCATTTGGGTAAACCGCCGGAGAAGCTTACCTCTACAGCACTGGCAGTTAATGAAGGTATGCAAGCTGTCATTTCGAGCATGAAAGCAGGGGCACTTTGTTGCGATGTACATAGAGCCTGGCAAAGTGTACTGGACCGCTACGGCCTTGAGAAGAAAAGTCGTATTGGTTACTCTATTGGTGTTGGCTACTCACCCGACTGGGGTGAACACACCATCAGCTTCAGACCGGATGATCGCACATCGCTGCCTGAAAACGCAGTAGTACATATTATTTTAGGTATGTGGATGGACGGCTGGGGTATGGAGCTTAGCGAGACCATTCATGTGAGAGAAACTGATGCGGTTTGCTTAACACAGTTTGCTCGAGAGGTTGCGGTTTTCTAGCCTGGATTAACGATCTTCGGATGTATGTTTGGATTTATCTAACATACACTCGCGTTACCCGCTTGGGGTTAATATAGTATTCACTTACTGTGATTTTGAACATGAAGACAGCGATTTTCCGGCGAAGCAGTTGCTCAGGCTCCGTGCTGCTTACCATACTATTGCTCGTCGTCAGTACAGCAGTATCGGCACACAACGTGACCCCGGGTGACGCAGGGTACATCCAGGAGATCTGGGGTGTTCACATCATCCCGTTTATCTATCTCGGTGCTAAACACATGGTCACTGGATACGATCACATCCTGTTCTTGTTAGGTGTTATCTTTTTCCTGTACAAATTCCGGGATGTCGCGGTATATGTAAGTCTGTTTGCAATCGGTCACTCGATCACGATGCTCATCGGCGTCTGGTATGGCTGGGGTATCAATGCCTATATCGTTGATGCAATCATTGGATTCTCGGTGGTTTACAAGGCACTCGATAATCTCGATGTATTTAAATCATGGTTTGGCTATCAACCCAACACAAAAGTTGCGACGCTTATATTCGGTCTTATTCACGGCACGGGGCTGGCAACCAAGATACTCCAATACAATATTTCAGAAGATGGTCTGTTGCCCAATCTGTTGGCCTTCAATGTGGGCGTAGAAATCGGGCAGATTTTGGCGCTCTGTGTCATCCTGATTGTCATGGGCTACTTGCGCCGGAGTGACCGTTTTCCCAAGTACGCCGTCAACGCCAATGTCATAATGATATTTCTCGGTTTAGCCCTCATGGCGCAACACGTATTTGGTTATATCCATTCTCACGCTCACTAGACACCAATAGAGGTTATCCCCGTGTTCAACGTTGAAAAACCCGATTTAGATGAACTGCCCAGTCTGGCTCGATTAAGGCGTTCAACCCTTGTTGCCTTCATCGGTGCGATGTTGATTCTCGTTGCTGTCGTGTTGCCGGCGGAGTACGGCATTGATCCAACCGGTGGCGGACAAGTGTTGGGGCTCACCGAGATGGGTGAAATCAAACAAGAGCTACATGATGAGGCAGAGCGAGATAAACAAGAGCATGGAAATGCCCAATCACTCAATCTTCTAGATGGCATCGTCGGCATGTTCGTCAGTACAGCGCACGCTCAGGATGCCTGGCGGGACACGATAACCTTCACACTTGAACCAGGTGCCTCCACCGAAATTAAGTTAGTCATGGGTAACGGTGATCAAGCCCTGTATGACTGGACTTCAACGGGTGGCAAGATAAATTTCGATCTGCATGCACACGGGGAAGGACAGTCGACCTCCTACGAGAAAGGGCGTGGAGCGACAAAAGGCAGTGGCACTATTAGAGCGGAATTCAAAGGTGAGCATGGTTGGTTTTGGCGAAATCGTGACAAGTCAGCCGTTACGGTTACACTGAACCTTAACGGTGACTATAGTGAAATTGTACGCAGTGAGTAGTCGGCTCAGTTGGCAAGATACTAGAGTAAGTTGTTCACTATCACTCCCTGAAATTGTCAGGCGTTCCGCTCAAAACATCGGTCGCCTGAAAAGAGCGAATGACAGCCACGGGGCAATCCCGTCCGTTAGAGTGCTCCGGGTTAATACCGTTGACAGACTCACTGCATGGGGCATGGGGCATGGGGCCTTACGTGAAATCCATAGTAACTATGGAATCGAGTACATAGATGCAACTGAACGTGTTCGTCACGACTCAATCAAGGATAATTCAGGTGATTTAGGCCCAATGATTCGTACTCCAGAGTATATTGGTCTATCTGTAAGGGATGAAACAAAAACAAGCGCTTGAAGGCCGCTACAAAAATCTCAGAATTGTTCAGGGAGATGATGAATACATACCAGTTTCAAATAAATGTGAACCGGGAAGATTAAACCTATGGTTATCTGATTCTATAGTGACCGATGCCAAAGAAGATCAGTGTTAGGAGCTCCTAAATCATTGATATGCATCAGGCCGCTTTGGGTCAAACAGCGCCCATTATCAGCCAGTGGTAGACTAAACGAGAGCTACGGTGACTGGCATAGGGTGCAAGTCGGACGCTGACCGGGGAAAACCGGCCTTTCCGGACATTCGCCGATTCTTTGAATTGGTATCGTGAGTGAAGTTGATATCAGAATAGTGAAAGATTTCTTGACTTAAACTATGGTTTAAGTCCTATGATCTAGTGCGAAATCTAGCGAGACGGAATATGGCTCGGGAAACAGCACTATATTGCACACTAACTTCTGAAGAACAGCGCATTCGCCGTTCCCTTGTGAGAGCATCATTAGTACCGCAAGTAACGACCGTGACGAGTCTTTTGGATGGACTGCGCTTTGAATTTAGATCTTCCAGAGAACTTCGGGATTTGGTGGAGGAGTTTGTAGCACTCGAACAAGATTGCTGTAGTTTTCTAACCTTCACTCTCAGTCAGTCATCAGAGAAATTGTCTTTACTAATTAGCGGTCCGCCAGAAGCGGCCCATGTAATTGAGATGTTTCGCCACGCTGTTCAGGAGGGATAAAATGACGGAACAAAACAGAAAAATTTCGAAAAGACGAGTTAAACGAATTGGTCTAACTGGCGTCGCGATCGGGTTATTGACTGTTCTTGCCTGTGAGTTGCCCATCTTACTTGCTATTTTGGGATTGGCTGGAATTTCTACTTCTTTATCGGTCTATTCACTACCTCCACTAATTGAAAGAATCGGCTACTTGCTTGGCTTTGCCGGGCTTCTAACCATTGCGAGTCTGGTAGCTCTGCGTGCGATACACAAGGTAAGGTCTTGAAGATAGGCGAGGTCGCGAAACAATTGGGTATTCCGGCATCGACAATCCGTTACTACGAGAAAAAAGGACTGATCAAAGCGCCGGAACGCGTGTCTGGCAAACGAGAATTCAGTGATCACATCGTGGTGACGCTGCGATTTATCCAGCTATGTCAGGCAGCTGGATTCACAATCAGTGAGATTAAAAGCCTTCTTGAACACTACATGGCGAACCCAAGTAAAGGCGGTCTTTGGCAACCTGCTGTTGAAACCAAACGAAAAGAAGTTCAGAAGCAGATTGAAGAACTAAAGCAGATTGATGTCGTGTTAGGCGAGCTAATGAAATGTCGCTGTGAGTCGATTGAGCAATGTGTTAGCGAGGCGCTTCGGGATTCACGCTGGACGCTCGGCAATGGTGAATGATCTTGCGATCCAATGGTTCGGAGTTTTCGCTGTCACCCTTATGGTGGGTTGCTACTCTCTCGAAAAACGTGGCCCCCAGTATGTTGCGTTTTTCGCACTCGCTTGTCTGCTGTCGGCAGTCTATGCATTGATGCTGGGCTCCTATCCATTTGTATTTGCCGAAACCGTGTGGGCAGTTATTGCGTTTTATAGATACCGCTCATTGATCAAGTCTAGCGAAATTATCCATCTCAAACGTTTGGAGCAAGCTGATGACGAAAGTTGAGTACGTGAGTGTAAAAACAGAGAATGGGCAAAATATTTCGTCGACTTATTACCTCCCTGATGGAGAAGCGAAAGCAGCCGTACTCATTGTGTCGGCGATGGGAGTGCCGCAAAAATACTATTCTCCATTTGCCTCATGGTTAACAACCAAGGGATATATCGTTGCCACTTTCGACTACTCCGGCGTCGGTTTGTCCCTAACTGGTAGCTTGCGTGATAGCAGTGTAACTATAACCGATTGGGCACATTTTGATTGTGCTGCGATGATTAAGGCTATTTCCATAAAATCTGAAGGTAAATCGCTGTATTGGATCGGGCACAGTCTTGGTGGACAGATATATGGACTGGTTCCAGAGACTGCTCAATGTCAAAAAAGAATATAGATTCTCTAAACGGCTTTTACACTAATTCGAAAATACAAACCAATCGAATATCCGCGGAAGATGTTGGGGCTAAACACATCGGTCATTTTGGATTTTTTAAAGATATGTTTAAGGAGAGTCTGTGGGAAAGATATTTGCTGCAGGAGCTAGACTGATTTGTAGAGGCGCTTATGCGTAGAGTGAAAAACCAGAGACTTGGCGCGAAGAGAGCCTTCGAAGAATTTATCGACGAGTCTCATTCCATCGCTTCCCGCAATTTCATTAAAGTACACTCCACAACCGGCTGCTATGGGCACTGTTTTTCCGTTCGCCGGGTGATTTGATAAAGTAAAATCGGCAGCCACAGAACCGCTGTCATCTACTGCTGC
>CAZQKJ010000154.1:0-8002 GCA_964593315.1 uncultured Granulosicoccaceae bacterium | reverse complement strand
TTATCTTCAGCCTCACCTGTAACTTGCCTCGTTTGTATTGTTCGATTTTCACGGGTGCGGGTAGTGCATCTGAGCCCAGTTGCGCAAACCACATTATTGTTTGGCGGTCGCTGCCACTGCGCTGGCGATCAATACGTATGGCTGAAAGCTTGCCCATGTCGGTTTTAATGGTCTCGCGGCCACGAGAGATGTAGTTGTTTATCTGAGAGTTTTCCCGATCTATGATGCTGACGGAGAATTCGGCAACATCCGGGTTTTCCCTCAGCGCCTGCATGACCGACAGCGTACTCGAGAGTCGATCTACCGCATCGACATCAATCGGAAAATTTTTTGAAAAACCGTTTCTGACCATGGTGGCCTCACCGGATTGGCGGTCGTAGGTAGACTCGTAGCTGCGGTGCTCATCACCAAAATTAGTGTAGGCATACTTGTGTGCAAGGTAGGGCGGTGTCAGCGAGCCAAGTTCCGCTATCTCGCGAGTTTTACCTTTGTCTATGTATTTGAAAACGCCCGTGGGTGTGGTTTCAAGCATCAGTCTGTGCTGTCCGCTGTCGCTTGAGAGGCTCAGTGTGGCGATACCGCCCGTGACGAATTTATTCTCAAGCGTATAGGAGGCCGAGAACTGGGGCATGGGAGTGTCAGCGGTGGCTTGCAAACCCATCAGCAGCAGTGCGGTGGCCAACAACCTTGTAATTACTGATTCCATAGTCTGAAGATACTTGCAAACGCTGCACCTAATCTTAACAATTGGTTCAGTTTCGTGATGACTTGCTGGTTAACCTTGTCGTATAACTGGAAACTGCGCACTGACGCTGCCAATGGATCAGTCAACCCGGTATAGATGGGTATAAAAGTACGAGGCTTTTAGCCGTATCGATAGAGCAGGGGGTAACACAGCGGTTGATTATTGATAATGACGTGACGGTCCTGACACACTGCATTCCCGTGCAGACAAAGCTGGACCACGGTTGGATATAGCCGGTGTTCTGTGGCCAGCACTCTGGCGGCCAGAGTGGTCTCAGTGTCATCCGCCAACACCGGCACAATGCCACGCGCGATGACCGGTCCGCCGTCGAGTTCTTCGCTCACAAAGTGCACACTGCAGCCGTGCCAGTTCTCCTTTGCCGCCAGTGCGCCTGCGTGGGTATTCAGTCCTCTGTGACGAGGCAGCAGCGACGGGTGAATATTGATCAGCCTGCCGTAAAAATGGCGAGTGAATTCGCCAGTCAATCGACGCATGAAACCGGCCAGTAAAATCATATCTGACGGATCATTTTTTTCAATTGCTGTAATCAGAGCCTGATCGAAATCTGATCGATCAGCGTAATCTCTGTGATCAATCGTGGAAGTTTTGATACCATTTTTTGCAGCGTAGTCGAGACCGGCGGCGTCCGGTGTATTGCTGATCACATGGGTTATCTCGGCATCGAGCTCGCCGCTGCAGCAGGCTCGATGCAGCGCCTCCATATTGGACCCGCGGCCTGAGATCAAAATGGTAATTCGGGGTTTTGCTGTGTCCGGAGTTTTTAAAGACATGCTGTCAGTGGGGCAGGTTGTCGCGTGCAAAATTTTTGAAGAGTTTGTCTGGTGTGGTTTAGGACCAGACCACAGAGGGTGCTACCTGACTACTCTCTGCAACTTCTCCGATAACCACAGCCTGTTCGTTATTGGCCTGCAAACTGTCGAGTGCCGCTTGCTCCTGTGCCTTGGGTACGATAGCCACCATGCCGATGCCACAATTAAACGTACGCAGCATTTCTTCATCATCGATGTTGCCGGTTTTTTGTAGCCAGTTGAATACGTCTGGCCGTGTCCAGCTGTTTTTATCCAGGCGGGCGCATAAATTGTCCGGCAGAGAACGTGGAATATTTTCTGTCAGTCCGCCACCGGTGATATGTGCCAGCGAACTGATCTGCACTGCTTTGATTAGTGCAAGAATTGGTTTTACATAGATTCGGGTGGGCTCGATCAGTTTTTTTGCAAGATCGGTGTGCTGATCCAGATCGGTATTGCTATCGGTAATGACTTTGCGAACTAACGAGTAGCCGTTGGAGTGAAAGCCCGATGACGGCAGTCCGATAATGCGATCGCCTGCGCTGACATTTTTTTTATCAAGTATGGATTGCTTCTCTACAATGCCAACAGAAAATCCTGCAAGGTCGTAGTCATCGGTGTCATACATGCCGGGCATTTCTGCGCTCTCACCACCGACCAGTGCGGCACCTGCCTGCACGCAGCCTTCTGCAATACCCGCAATGATTTGGCGAGACTTATCAAGGTCCAGTTTGCCGCACGCGTAGTAGTCTAGAAAGAACAATGGCTCAGCACCGCAGACCAGAATATCGTTCACGCACATGGCCACCAGATCAATTCCAATCCCTGCGTGGTCATCGAGTAAATTGGCCAGCATCAGTTTGGTGCCGACACCGTCAGTCCCCGACACCAGAACCGGTTGCTTGTAGTCACTGACAGGCAGCTCAAACAGCCCGCCAAAGCCGCCGATACCACCCATCACACCGGGCCTGTGAGTGCGTTTGATGTCCGGCTTGATGAGCTCGACCAGTTGATTGCCTGCATCAATGTCAACGCCGGCATCCCTATAACTGAGGGAAGGTGAGGGTTTGCTGTCAGTCATTGATCGTGCCTGTGCCGTTAAGCGTGTGCCGGTAAGCAGTCGATTTTACTATGAAGCGGGTGACTGGGTTACAATTCGTGCGAAATTATCTCTCAAGGTGGCTGCATGCGCTCGAACGTTTTACGGGTTCCTGAAAAATCCGGCTGGCCTAATATAGCGCCGTTCTCCTCTGGTATTTTTGGGTTGATGTTCTGGTCATTGTGCCTGGCTCTCTTTGTGGCGCCGGTCTCCCACGCCCAGACTGATCTGCAGGTAGATGTTCAGGTTGCCAATCAAAGCGACAGTGAGCGCAATGGTGCCTACTGGCTGGCCTTTGACCGGGTGCTGCGTCGTGAAGTGGAAACCCGTATCCGGGTGGAGCCTCTTCAGCGTGAGGAGTTGTTGGCAGAGCCTTCCAGGTTTGTGCAGAGCTTCCGTTACCGCAGATACAATCCGACAACCGATAACTTTAATCTCGCTACCCGCCGTGTGCGAGAAGGTGCTGCACCCGCGGCAGTCATTAGTGTGGCTTTTCCCAATGATTTAGCGGCGATCATTCAGCAGCAGCTAATACCTGTAGTAGAAGAACAGGAAGCACCTGTTGTGGCACCTGTAATAACACTGGTAGCGGTTGAACAAGAACCGGGAAACCAGATTTTGATTGGTGGTGAGCGCGGCAGAAATTTTCAGGCGCGAGCCATGCAGCTGGCTGCCGCTAACAATCTGCAAATTCAGTTTCCCGAGATATTACCCGAAACCGACTTATCTGCACCTGCAGTGCAAATCACTGCAGCTGATGTGTTCACCGGTAACGCAGAGCAGATTAATGCCTACGTACAGCAGTTTGAGAGTACCGAGCTGCTGACTGGCGCATTGTTTCGTATATCGCCAACGACCTGGCAGTCAGAATGGAATTTCACCAGTCAGACTCAACAACCTCAGTCGTTCGGACTGACCACCGCAACACTCGATGAAGCTTTGGTTGCCGCCATGCGTCAGATTAGCCCTGACAGTATTGCTTTGTCGTCTACTTATAACGATGGCAGCGAAGGGTCACAGCAGAGTTCAGGTGTCGCGATACGAATAGAGAATATCCGTTCTCTGGCAGACTATGACAACGTGATTACAGTACTCAGGCGACTTGATCCGGGTGCATTGACAGAATCTCTCGAGCTGGACTCCATGGTGTTCCGTGCCACAGAGCAAAGTGCAGTGCAGGTGCGTGATTCGCTTATTGCCAGTCGTAACTTCGAGCCGCTTAATATCGATCAGTTCGCAGACGAGCTACTGTTCCGCTATCAGACGCAGTAAGCCCGGTGTTGCACTGATCACTATGACCAATCTGAGACAAATGCCGTTGCCTTTGTCGTCTTCGGTTGTGCCGTCGTACGACAATTTTATCAGTGGCTCAAACGCACTAACCATAAATATGGTGCGCGATTTTCGCCATCGAGTTGATGCGTCTCAGCTGTATTTGTGGGGAGCTGGCCACAGTGGTAAAACTCATCTGTTGTTGGCAGCCTACAATGAGTGCCTTTCTGCAGGTGTCACCTCTTTTTATATTTCTTTAAAAGACGATGCCGTCTCCCCCGGTCTGCTTGACGGACTCGAAGGCTGCACGCTTATCGCTATCGATGATGTTGATCAGGTGGCAGGTGATGAAGCCTGGGAGCAGGCTATTTTTAATCTGATTAACTTCAGTCGAGAGCAATCCGGAAAATTGTTATTCAGTGCCACCTCGTCACCGGCTGCCGGTCAGTGGCAACTGCAGGATCTGGTTTCGCGTTTAAACTGGGGGCCTGTGGTGAGTCTGAATGTGTTGAGTGACAGAGATGCCAGGGCGGCATTGATCACGTCCGCTGACGAGAAGGGGCTTGAGATGCCTGACGAGACCGCTGACTATTTGCTCAACAGGCATACGCGGGATGTAGCAAGCCTGCTTGAGATAGTGGCGTTACTGGATCGCGAATCTCTAGCGGCTGGCAGAGCACGTATTACCATACCTTTTTTGAAAGCCTGTCTGGCGCGCCAGGAAAACTGAATGCTAGTGTGCCGGATCAAATCGTGTGGTCATATGAGAGCTCTTGCCGAGCACTCATGTGACTACTCTGTTTGTTCGCTACACTAGCTGCCGGATTGATCTTCTGGTGGATCGTTTTGCGGGTTCGCGACAGACAGTTTCTTATACTTAGAGAAGTATACACAGCCAAAAAACCAAACGGTGCTTAATATCACCAGTACCACACCGAGCCAGGGTTTTTCCGTGCGGTGAATGGCAGCGTCGATACCAAATGCAAAATACGGTAGTGCCAGAAACCCGGCCCACGAGTGAGTGTACACACGCCCGTGCAACATGCCACGCAGAGGTAGGAGCAATGGTATGAGGCCGATGGCCAATGCAATACTTTTTGGGATCTGTGGTGGCGCTAGCCGGATTACCCAAAGCATTAAGAATCCCATTGTGCCAAAGTAGCCGAACAGTGCCATGGCTCGTGTTACATGCAGATGCCTTGCAGTAACAGTGATAATCTTTTTCTTTTTCCGCTTCATGATAATTTCACTGCGATGTCGGCGACACGCTTTCCAAGTGCGGTACACAATGTCCGTTCGTGTTGATCCAACGCGCTTTTTGTAGTCTCGTCTGCTACATGACTCGCGCCGTAGGGTGTGCCACCGCGAGTTGTTTCAGATAACGAAGATTCTGTATAAGGTAACCCGACCATCAGCATGCCATGGTGCATCAATGGCAACATCATCGTAAACAGAGTGCTCTCCTGGCCGCCGTGCATGGAAGACGATGACGTAAACACAGCGGCCGGTTTATCTACCATTTCACCTGCAAGCCAGATGTCACTGGTTGAATCAAAAAAGTGTTTTAATGGTGCTGCCATGTTACCAAACCGGGTTGGGCTGCCGACTATTAAGCCATCGGCTTGTCGCAGCTCCTGTTTGGTGATAACCGGTGCGTCTATTTTTTTATCGGGCGATTCTACAGGTTGCTGTTCCGTGCTTGTTATCTCTGACACAGTGCGTACCATCGCCTCGCAGCCATCTATGGAGTTAATACCCCGGCTTATTTGATTGGCCATTCGGCGCGTGCTGCCATCGCGACTGTAGTACAACACAATTATGTTTTTCATATTTTTATGCTGTACGTTGCTAGTGGTCTAATAACTCAATGATTTGATCTATAGGTCTGCCAATAGCTGCGCCATCCGCAGTCACTACGATGGGTCGTTCTATTAATATTGGATGGCTGACCATTGCATCAATTAGTTGCTGCTCGGTTAAGGTGTTGTCCGATAGATTCAATTCTTTGTAGATGGCCTCACCGGGGCGCATCATCTCACGTGGTTTTAGCCCGAGAGCCAAAGCAATCTCTTTGATTGTAGTGGCATCTAAGGTGGTTTTCAGATACTCAACGGTCGTGACATTCAGGCCTCTCTGATTCAGGAGCTCAAGCGCGGCGCGGCTCTTTGAGCATCGCGGGTTGTGATACAGGGTGGCTTTGTCTGGCATATCAATTCTGGTCTCACGTGGGAGCAGAAGTGTATCACCGCCTGATACTTTTGGTTGCCAGGAATGCCGTATCAGACCCGGCGATCCGCCGGATCTATCGACGCCGGCGGCATTTCAACGGCCGCCGGCTCTACAACTATCACTGCAATGGCCGATCTTGTAGTAACAAGGAGGTTTTTCACTTCCGCAGCAGAATCAAGGCCGCAGCTATGAGTGCGAACAGTGCCCAGTTTATAAATGACAATCCTCCGGACTATGCGGATCCCGCCACCGGGAGGCTGCTGCTCGCGCCTATTCTGGATGGCTTGCTGCAAGACGGGCTGGTGTCACAGGAAAATCACCAGATTCTGACCTCTGTACGTACCAGTGTGGGCGATTCAGACAAAAACGCACTGCAGGTTATCGCTGATAGCAATTGGGACAACCAGCTCGAACCAGGTCGCAAACTGACCATCAATGCGTTGATGGAATGGTTGTCTGGCAAGATTGGTATGCCGGTAAAAAAAGTAGATCCATTGAATACGGATGTGCAGTCGGTCACATCTGTCATGTCGCTTGCCTATGCGAAGCGCTTCCAGATTTTAGCGCTGGAAGTCACGTCTGCGACGGTGGTTATTGGCACCTGTGAGCCTTTTGAGAAGACCTGGGAGCATGAGCTCGCTAAGGTGCTGCAGAAAAGCATCGTAAGAGTGCTGCTCAGCAGCGAAGATATTAATCGCTACCTGCACGAGTTTTACACAGTTTCAAAATCCGTTCTCGGTGCCAAGAAAGAACAGAACGCTCAGGAACCATCCAGTGGTATCCAGAATCTTGAACAGATGATGGAGCTTGGTCGTAGTGGCAAACTGGATGCTAATGATCAACACGTTGTTAACATTGTTGATTGGCTACTGCAGTATGCATTTGAACAACGCGCCAGTGATATACATTTGGAACCGGCTCGTGATCAAAGCACCGTAAGATTTCGAATAGACGGTGTACTGCATCAGGTCTATGAAGTGCCGGCAACTGTGATGGCAGCTATCACCAGCCGAATTAAAATTCTGGGCCGAATGGATGTGGCAGAAAAGCGCCGTCCGCAGGATGGACGACTAAAAACCCGCAATGAAGATGGCCGTGAAGTAGAACTTCGTTTGTCAACCATGCCTACCGCATTTGGTGAGAAGCTTGTAATGCGAGTGTTTGATCCGGATGTTTTGCTTAAGAAGCCGGTTGATCTGGGCTTTACGGTTGATGAGCAAAGTATATGGGAGGGCATGCTTGCACAGCCGCATGGAATTATTCTGGTAACCGGCCCTACCGGTTCCGGTAAAACCACGACGCTCTACACCAGCTTGCAGGAGCTTGCGACGCCACAGGTTAACCTGTGTACGGTTGAAGACCCGATTGAATTAATCGTACCTGCGTTCAATCAAATGCAGGTGCAACCAAACATTGAGCTGGACTTTGCGACCGGTGTAAGAACATTGCTAAGGCAGGATCCCGATATCATTATGATTGGTGAGATACGTGATATTGAAACAGCGCAAATGGCTATTCAGGCGGCACTTACCGGGCACCTGGTTATCAGTACGCTGCACACCAATGATGCACCTGCCGCGATCACCCGTTTGCTGGAGCTTGGAATACCTTACTATCTTTTGCGCAATACCCTCATTGGTGTTATTGCTCAGCGCCTTGTGCGAACACTGTGTCCGCATTGTTCGCAAGCGGTACCGGTTGATCAGGGAGATTGGGATGGATTGGTAAGTCCTTGTGCGATACCAGCGCCAGAAACGGTTCAGGCCAAAGGCGGTTGTACAGAGTGTCGTGACACGGGTTATAAAGGCCGGATCGGTTTGTATGAAATTATGCAGATGAGCCATGGGG
>CAZQKJ010000153.1:0-8068 GCA_964593315.1 uncultured Granulosicoccaceae bacterium | reverse complement strand
TCATCGCAGGCCATTGATGGTTCAAAGAACCCTGGCTGCTGTACAGGCAATCGACTCGCTTCAGATTGCTTTTGCATGGGCGCCCCTGTAGAACATCATGCTGTACCAACCCGCTATGTCCGGAGAATTATTGTTTGATCTTGCGTTGCGCAATATTGCTTTTTTTGGCTCTCGTCTCTGCCACGGGTATTGCTGCCGATATCAAAATCGGATTTGTCGATATTCCGTTTCTGATTGACGAAGCTCCGCAGGCTCGTGCTGCCAGCAGCCGACTTGAACGTGAGTTTGCACCACGTCAGGATGTAATCCGCCAGCAAGAGATCGAGCTTGAAGAGATGCGTGCCGAACTCGATGATGGCTCCCTCACTGCATCCAGAAGAGCAACAGTAGAGCGCGAGTACAGAAAAATCGAGCGTCGTATGAAGCGCGATGAACAGGAATTTCGCGAAGAGCTGAATATCCAGAAAAACCAGGAGTTCAAACAAGTTCGAGTTTATGTTCTCGAAGCCATTGCGACTTTCGCCAAACGCCACAACTACGACATGATCATCAGTGATGGTGTGTTATTCGCAAACAAGACGGTCGATGTCACTGATAAAGTGTTGCTGGAGCTGCAGCAAGCCATTAGCGAATCTGAACAGAATAACAACTGAATGGGCGTGGCCAGTCCGAAGGGGAAACCTGTTTCAATAAGTTGTAGCGAAATCGCCGAAGCCATAGGTGCTGAGCTACTCGGTGACGGCAACACCATTATTACCTCCATTGCCTCTATTGATTCTGCCCCGTCCGGTAGTATTACTTTTATAACGGGCAAGAAGTACGTTGGTGCTTTGCAAGCGACTGAAGCAGCGGCTGTTATTTTGCCTTCGTCTTTTGCTGATGAAACATCGATTACACGACTCGTTATGGATAACCCGTATCTCGGCTATGCGAGACTGACGGGTCTCTGGGTGTCTCGCTCTCAGGGCGCCACTGGTACCGGATTGCATGAATCCTGTTGTATTGAAGAAAGTGCATTACTGGCGGCAGATGTCAGGGTCGGGCCTAAAGCGGTAGTACAGGCGAATGCAGCACTCGGTGAGTCTGTCACGGTCGGCGGAGGTGCATTTGTTGGTGAGGGAGCTGTGATTGGTGCACGCACGGTTGTTCATCCTAACGCCACCGTTCTGCACGGTTGCACAATCGGTTCTGACTGCGAGATTCACTCTGGTGCAGTCATTGGTTCAGACGGGTTTGGCTTTGCTCCAGGTGGTGAATACGCCTGGGAGAAGATCCATCAACTGGGTGGTGTGAGGATTGGCAACAGAGTCAGTATTGGTGCTTGTACAACCATTGATCGCGGTGCGCTTGAAGACACCGAGATTAGCGATGGCGTCATACTCGATAATCATATTCAAGTAGCACACAATGTATCGATTGGCGCCAATACAGCGATCGCCGGGTGTACCGGTATAGCCGGTAGCACATCGATCGGAGCTAATTGCAGAATAGGTGGAGCGGTCTCCATTGTCGGTCACATTAGCATTTGTGATGATGTGATGATTACTGCCAATTCATTCGTCAATAACTCGGTAACCCGACCCGGGAGTTACTCTTCAGGATACCCGCTTGAGCCGACCAGGCAGTGGCGCAAGAATGCGGTGCGATTACACCGGCTTGACGAGTACTCGAGACAGCTTGCCAGACAGGCGGGACGGGCACCTGCTCCACAGGTGGGTAAACTGAAATCCTGATCAGTCTGATATAGTATTGTTTATTATATAAACTACGTGTCATTGTAGATGGTTCAGAGACTCCGGGAGTGTAGTTGTTGTGCACCTGAGCTTCTATTAGTGATAAATTAGACACGGCGCGTGTTAAACCGGGTCGCAACGCTCTACACACCGGTTCAAATCATCAGCCCACATCATCTGCTTGAGGATCCCTCTTGGATACGCTTGATATCAACGAGATAGTGAAATATCTGCCTCACCGTTATCCGTTTCTACTTATTGATCGTGTGACCGGTATCGAGCCCGGCGTTGAACTCAACGCTATTAAAAACGTCACCGCCAACGAACCGATTTTTACCGGTCATTTTCCGCAGTTCCCGGTCTTCCCTGGTGTGCTGATTCTTGAAGCGATGGCACAGTGTTGTGCGGTATACACTTTTCGTGAGCTGGGCGGGTATCCCAGTAAAGAGACACTCTACCTGTTAGTTGGAATAGACAACGCCCGTTTTAAAAAACAGGTAGTACCAGGTGATCAAATGCAGCTTAAGGTGGTTCATCAGAAAACCCGACGTGGTATTTCTCGTTTTTCAGCAACCGCTATAGTGGATGATAACCTGTGTTGTAGCGCTGAGATCATCATTGCTAAAAACGAGATCGAGCTGTGATACATCCCACCGCTGTGATTGACCCTGCGGCGAGTGTTGATCCGTCGTGCGAAATAGGACCGTACGTTGTCGTCGGTGCCGATGTCATAATAGGCGCAGGCAATACCATTGGCCCGCATACCGTGATCACAGGGCCTACAACCATTGGCGAGAGTAACCATATATTCCAGTTTGCCTCTATTGGTGCAGATCCTCAGGATCTTAAGTTCGATGGTGGAGACAGTCGACTTGAAATAGGCAGTAGAAACAGAATACGGGAGTTTGTCACCATAAACCGTGGCACTGAGGGTGGCGGTGGTTTAACCCGTATCGGTAACGATAATCTGATGATGGCCTATGTTCACGTGGCTCATGACTGTGCAGTAGAAAACAACACCGTATTTGCCAACTCGGCTTCACTGGCAGGGCATGTCAGTGTTGGTGACTACGCCATTCTTGGCGGGTTTTCGCTGGTGCACCAGTTCAGTCGTATAGGCGCACACAGTTTTTCCGGCATGGGTTCTGTGATCAATAAAGATGTGCCACCGTATGTGCTTGTGAGTGGCAGCTTTGCAGAGTCAAGAGGGATTAACAAAGAGGGATTAAAGCGGCGCGGGTTCAGTGGTGATGAAATTCGCGCGATACAAAAGTGCTATCTTATGCTGGTCAGAAAAAAGGGCGTTGTCGAGAGCGAGGTGCTGCAAGAAACCAAACGCCTTGCCGATGAATACCCGGGGGTTCGGAATCTTGTTGATTTTCTGGCGTCTGCGAAACGCGGAACGGTGAGTTAGCACCTATCCACCCCGAGAAAAGCTTACAAAATACTGTTCTTGAATTATCAAACCTGTATCCGGATAGGCTCTGGCTGGCGGGCCGAGACTCAAGGGCTTCGAGGCGTTAACAGCTCATGGGTTAAGAGGCTGCAATATCCCTGACTTCGGCGTCCGCTTCATGCTTTTGTACCAGTTTGATGATCAAGTCTGCAGTGCGTGTGCTTGCGCCTTTTGTACCCAGGTGCCGGTAGACTGCAGCAAGTTCTGTCAGTTGTAGCCGTTTGGTTTCAGGATCCGTGAGCAACGCGACCAGCTCATTCGTCAGGTTCTCAGCTGTTACCTCATCCTGAAGTAATTCGGGTACCACTTTTTTGTCTGCAATAATATTTACAAGACTGATGTGTTCAATGGTAAGCCAGCGCTTCAGTACTTTGTAACTGAGCGGTTTTAGCTTGTAGATCACAACCATCGGAACGCCGAGAATGGCAAGTTCCAAAGTGGCCGTGCCCGATGCGACCAGGGCTGCATCGCAACTGGCTATGGCTTCGTAATCGGTTGGTTCTATCAGCTTGATGGTGGCTGAGCTTTCTTCGATTGCAGATTCAATTTCTGACTTATCAATGGTGTCTGCAACGGGTAGTACAAATTCAACGTCAGGTTGTGACTCGAGTAATTTTTTGCACGTTGCAAGCATGGGTGGCAGCAGCATGCTGATTTCACTCTTGCGGCTTCCGGGTAGCAGGGCGATACGTTTTGTTGCAGCGGTGCGTACTGTACGTGACGCGGTGTCAACAAGTGCCTTGTTATCGAGTAGCGGGTTGCCCACGTACGTGTTGGGTATTTCAGCGTCGTCAAATATCTTTTTTTCGAACGGTAGTATCAGAGCTAAGTGATCTACCTGTTTACTGAGTTCAGCGACTCGTCCGGCGCGTGAAGCCCACACTTTAGGTGCAATGAAAAACAGTACGGGTATGCCGTGTTCTTTGGCAGTGGTTGCAAGCTTCATGTTGAAGTGCGGGTAATCCACCAGTACCAGGATGTCTGGTTTACGATCGGTGATTGTCTTGCGCAGGGTGGTGAGATTTGCCCGCAGAGAAGGGTACTTGTGCAGTACTTCCAGCAATCCCATCACGGCATTTTTCTCAACGTCCACCAAGATCTCTACACCGCTGGCTGCCATGTGTGTACCGCCCATCCCGAAAAGCTCCAACGAGTTGGAAAGCGGGCCGGACTCTTTTGGTGCGCGCGCGATGCGTGCCTTCAGTGCGTCAACGAGACTGGCGGCGTGAATGTCACCTGATGCCTCGCCGGCGCTGATCATTATTTTCATTGAACGTGCTGTTGTAAGTCTAATGTCTGTAAGGTTATCACAGCGATTTGAGTGCGTCTTCGTACCGGTCGGCGGTTTGCGAGCAAGCCCCTTCCGTCAAGGGAAGGGGCTGTCTGATCTTGCAAACTGGTATTAATCACCGCACCTGAGAGTTCGACCGACGGTTCTTCGCGATCGAGAGAGACGAGTCAGGCTTAGCGTAGTTTTCTACGCATGAGCATCAGTATCAACCCAAGTGCGCTAAAAGCGCCCCCGCCCGAGCTGCCACCAGCGCCGCCGTCAGATTCAGCGGAACTTACCGGTGCTTTAGTAGCGGCCGCTGCCACCGGTGCAGCAATCTGAGGCGCAGCAGTGCTGGGCGTGACTTCGGCAGCACCGATGCTGGGTTCTGGTGCGTTATTACTTGCTATCAGCGTGTCATTCGTCGCACCCTGGGCGTTGAGCGTTACCTGATCCCGATTGTTACTGGGATCTACATCATAAGTTGATGCTGTCAGTTCTGAGCTTAGAGTGATGTCGCCACTGGTCTCTGTTACTGACAAGTTGACCGATACCGATGAGCTTGCGCCGTCCGCAAGTATGGGTGTCAGGCAAATTACGTCAGCACCTGCACCTGCTTGCTGACAGGTCCATGATGCAGACGAGAATGAAGTCAACTCAACATTGTCAGGTACAGTGGTTGCCACCTGCATAGAGTTGGCACCCATATCACTGTTGTTGGTTACAAACAGGTCTAGCTGGATATCATCTCCTGCATCTGTCGATCCGGAACCTGAGCTGACTAGTGAGAACTCACTTCGATATAGTTCAGCCACCGAGTTTGCATCACCTTCGCTTATGAATTCACGCTGACCAATCTCGACATTGGTGTTTTGTATTGCCGTGATGGTTGCATTGCCGCTCTTTGAGAAAAAGTGCGACCCGTAGTGCATGATCGACTCATAGTCATAATCACCCAGCAGGATCGAGTCATCCAGTATGTCAAAGTTGTGTGATTTTTCAGCCGTGATGTTGTCCCAGTTGATGCGAACAAAACTATCACGGTCAGGGCGGGTGTGCTCGTGTAGCAGGCCGAGCGCATGTCCGATTTCGTGAATCATACTGCCTTCGCTGCACTTGTCACCAGTGTAGATACTCTGCGCACCCTGGTTCTGAAATCCTACCCATGACGCACACTGGCTGGCATCGACAAAATCAATATAGTTAGGGAAAGCAGAGGCGGTTGCTGACGTGCGTTCAACCAGACGTATTGAACCGGTTTTATTCCAGCTCTCTATGGCTCCGCGTACTTTGCTTTTAGCTGATGAAGACAGTTGATCACTGATCTGATAAGGGACCAGGCCATTTGGCCAGACCGTACCGTATATTTCGTTACTCAGTCCTCGTGATGAACGAAGCTTGGTCGGGTTGAAGTATTTTGTCGAATCCCCAAAGATGATGTCGCCTTCAGCCATGGCAGTGCCATTAACATCGCTAAGTACACGCAGGTGGGTAGCACCGTTGCGAAACTGCATTGGTACAGTGACACTCGATTTATTGCCTGAGTCGTACTCACGGGAAACATCAGAATCGCTCGCTGATACAAGTGGTACTGATAGTGCAGCTGCAACCGCAGTGGTTACAAGCGCTGCAGGAAGTTTTCTTCGCTTACTTGGAAAATTCTTATTCAAAACTCAACCCCTGGCCTTGCTGGTTTTTATAATTATTACCGGTGGCTGTTATTGTTATTGCTCACCAGTCTTTATCCGCACAGCGTAGGTCGCCGTGCATATTGGGGCACTGTAACGGCGGGGTGGGCCGATACTTGAAGTTCAACATTGTGTTGTAGCAGCGCAATGAGGGCTGGTTAACAGACAGATCAGACAGCGCCTACTGTCACACCTAACCTTTGTGACTGTGTAGCCAATTTATCCTGAAGTCAGGTAGCGATGCGAGGATTGAGCGGGACGAGTGGTCAGTTAACTGTGTAACGCCTGCTATAGATCTTTATCGTATGCAATACAGAGCGCGTAACTAACGCCACTCTCTGCAGGCTTTGTGTGGCTTACTTTTCCAGAAACAGTTCCGGATCAACCCAGGTGCGATTCAATCCGACCGACCAGTGCAGATGAGCGCCCGTCACGCGCCCGGTCGCGCCCACTTCACCGATCTTCTGACCCTTCTTTATCAGCTCGCCAGGGGCGACATCGATCTTGCTCAGGTGGGCGTAAAAAGTTTGTAATCCCAAACCGTGGCCGAGAAAAATGCACTTGCCGCTAAAGAAGTAGTCACCGCTCTCTACCACATAGGCGTCAGCCGGTGCATAGATCGGTGTGCCCTCAACGGCTGCTATATCCATTCCGCCGTGTGGGTTTCGAGGTTGCCCGTTGAAGAATCGTCGCGACCCGAACGAGCTGCTGCGCGGGCCTTCTACCGGGACGGTGAATTGCGTGCCAAGCAGGGTCTGGTGTCGATAGCGTTTGGCGTTGGCGATATCGGTGCGGTCTTGTCTGATGCGCACCATGTCGTTCTCGTTCGGGTTGACCTGTCGATTGTTCTTGATGGTGATGTGCTGTTCTTTGTAGGCCTTGGTTACCACCTCGAACGCGATAGTTGATTCAGTGTTGCCTTGTTTCACTTTAAGCTGATGTTGTCCGGGTTTAGCTGACAGCGGAATTCCCACCATGGCTATAAACCCATCACCGGATGGCAGCACGGCAACTGGTACATCATTGAGCCATGCATGCGGATGTCCCGGGGCTGAGCCCAGATCTATCAGCGCGACGCCGCCTGGCGTAAGTTGCTCAAGTGGTAACGGGTTATTGTTCGTTGCAGCGTGAAGGCTGTGGCCCGCCAACATTACTATCAGTGCCGTCATCAGTATTGTTGCGCGAATCACGGTTATCCCTCCAATAATTGTAAATAAAATGAAACGAATTGCATCATAGAAGATACGAAATATGCAAACACTATTTGTAAACTCCCGAACAAGCTTGAAACAGAAAAAGTAATGAGGCAATAAGGGCAACTCACGGTATCATTGTGGTTTGGACAAAGTTACCGTGCCGACTCAATGCGACTGAGCAAAATCAAGCTTGCAGGCTTTAAGTCTTTTGTCGATTCTACGACCCTGCAGCTTTCATCTAACCTGACCGGGATTGTCGGGCCAAACGGTTGCGGTAAGTCCAACACCATCGATGCCGTGCGTTGGGTGATGGGTGAGTCTTCAGCAAAACATCTGCGTGGTGCCTCCATGACAGATGTTATCTTCTCCGGCTCTTCATCTCGTAAACCTGTCGGGCAGGCCTCGGTCGAACTCGTATTCGACAACAGTGAAGGCAAGCTCGACGGCCAGTACGCGGCTTACGCAGAGATTGCACTTAAGCGTCAGGTGACCAGAGAGGGACAATCACAGTATTTTCTTAATGGCACTAAGTGCCGCCGCCGTGATATCACAGACATCTTTCTGGGTACCGGTTTAGGGCCGCGCAGTTATGCCATCATCGAACAAGGTATGATCTCGCGCCTTATTGATGCCAAACCTGAAGAGATGCGTGTGTATCTTGAAGAGGCAGCCGGCATTTCAAAATACAAAGAGCGTCGTCGCGAAACTGAAAACCGGATTCGTCA
>CAZQKJ010000152.1:0-8084 GCA_964593315.1 uncultured Granulosicoccaceae bacterium | reverse complement strand
CGGTAACCGGTAAACTCACCACGCTTATCAAACAATGGCTTGCCACTGACAGAGACTGTTCTAAGTTCTCCGTAGCGATTAACCAGTTCGGTCTCGTAGTTGCCAAACGCACGCTTGCTATGCAACCAGTCAATCGGCCAGTGATCATCAACCACATTATGGTCAAAGGCTGGTGCCGGTTGATTAGGCCTATTGTTTGCCTGCCTATCCCCATACATGACAGGAGCGGACAACGAATCACCAGAAAGTATCTTCAGGTTAAACTGCGGTGTCATTTCCCAAAACCAGTCGGCACCGGTATCGGCAAAATCTCTTAGACGTTGTGCATGGCGTCTTTGATCATCTACTATCCGCGATTGCAGATCTCGTTGTCGAGTAAGCAGCGAAAAAACACCCAAAGCAAGCAACCCAAATGCCGAGATCAGGCTGATCAGATATTTTCCAAAAGTAGTCAGGTAACTGGTCTGGGTATTGACCAACTCATTGGCAACTTCAGTAGTTTCATTCGCGATATTGATTAAAGCCGGGTATCGTTCGATAAGCCGCTGCGATGCCACTGAAACCGCGTTACGCCGGTTGGGCTCAACACCTGGTATGCCTCGTGTTACCCATTGCCTGACATCTTCCACAATGGGTTTGACGTAGGCATGGGCAGTCGCTGCGCCATCCAGCCGTTCAAATGTGTAGGTAGACCGCATGCGCTCCAGGATTCTCTCAAGCCTTATCAACGCAAGCTTAACTGGAAGCTCACTGACATCAGGTCCGGACAATCGTTCAGTTGCGAGCGCCAATTTTAGTGCGTTGTAGTGGTTCAGCAATAACGCAACATCGCCTTGTTGCTCCAGCACCTCAGTAGCAAGTGCATTACTGATATCAGTCGTATTGCGATGCACAAATACCGCGAGTGCGGTAGCCGTTGACACCAGCAGTAAAACAATAATCACTGACAGGCTTTTACCACTAAGACGATGCATCGAACTCACCATAACTCGCGATAAACAAGAACAATTTACCTGACATGCTGCGGCACACTAATTCCCTGCTCCTGGTAATAACGAAACGATCCCAGATGCAGTGGAATAGCAACCCCTCGCAATGCAGTTTCTGCCGCTATATCGGCACCTCGTGGATGCCCCTCTGCTAAAGCTTTTAACGTACTCTCACTCCAGAGAGTTTTGGTAATCTCATAGGCTATAGACTCATCAAGCTCATTGTTCACGATAATTTGAGCCGGCACGCCCAGAGTTGGAGTTTGCGAGTCGTTTGCGTAAATATTTGCGGGTATCACGCTTCTTGAGAAATACAGGTGCTCACTGGTCAGTTGATCAATGATCTCCTGCTCCAGACCAATAACTTTCCCGATACCCTCGTCAACCAGATCCTTGACACCTTTGATCGGGTAACCGGCTATCATAAAAAATGCATCCAGCTGCCCCTCTCGCAATCGTTCTATTGAATCAACTGGCTTAAGGTAGACTGCCTGTATGTCTTCGTAGGTCATTTCATGTGCTGCGAGCATCGGTTCAACATCTATCTGTGTGCCAGAACCTAGCTCATCTACCGACACACGCTTGCCAGCCAGATCCGAGAACTCTTCTATCCCACTGTCTACAGTCACTACCAAGTGCACACTTTCCACGTAGAGCGTTCCAACGGTCCGCAAACTCTCTCCCACCGCTGTGTCCTCAAACTGCCCCACTGCAGCATGGGCAAAACTGACGACATCTGCCTGCGCCAGACCCATTTCCAAAAGATTGTCAGAAATATCATTCAGATTAGCGACGGAACCATTGGAGCGCTGAGGCAGTACAACAATCTCCCGTCCATCTTCGGTTTTAATCCTTCGTTCGTTTATTGCAACAGCGATTATCGATCCGACAGGAAAGTACGAACCCTCATTACCACCAGTGCCAAAACGAATGACTTCATTGGCGTTTACTGTCTGCAGAACCAATACACACAGGATTAGCGCAACAGCACACGGTGCGACGGTTTGTGTGCGCTGGCTAAAATTCCTCGCAGTGACTAATAATGCACAGGTCATACTCTATGTTCCGGGTCATGCCGCTGTCTCCGGCATCTGGGGAGCAGCGTCGAGCAAGCTTTTTGTGTAATCATGGGCAGGAAACTGGAACACCAGTTCAGTTTTCCCGACTTCCACGAGCTTACCATCCCTCATGACCATCACTCTATCAGTAACAGAACGTACAACAGACAAGTCATGCGATATAAAAAGGTAGGCAATTTCAAAGTCTGCTGAGACTTCTGCCAGCAAATCAAGTATTTGCGCCCTGATAGAGACATCCAGTGCAGATACCGCCTCATCCAGAATAATCAGTGCCGGACGATTAATCAGCGCCCGTGCGATCGCAATCCTTTGTCGTTGACCACCCGAGAACTCATGGATAAATTTACCTGCATCAGCTGGCAGCAATCCGACTCGGCGCAAGGCTTCGTGCACCCTCTTGTCTACCGGGCCGCGACTGACACTGTCATTCAATAAATGCAGTGGCTCCGCCACCAAACGCCCCACCTTGTGACGAGGATTAAACGAACCGTAGGGATCCTGAAAAACCACCTGCATTTTGCGGCGTTGAGCAACAGGCATCGATGTGCCAGCTATAACCGGTTTTCCATCAAGTAAAATCGATCCGGCCTGCACAGGATCAAGTCCAAGAATTGCTCGCGTGAGAGTAGATTTTCCACAGCCACTCTCACCAACGAGACCGACATTCTCGCCTCTGTTTATCGTAAAGCTGACATCATCTACCGCACGAAAGTAGCGAGCTTGATCTCCAAATTTCTTGCGCGGTATTCGATATTCACGAACCACACCTCTGACTTCCAGTAGCGGTGTGCCTGAACACGCGTATTGCTGCTTATCGATTTTATCCGGGACATGGTCAGAGGCCCGCATAAGTTCTGCCGTATAGGGATGCTGCGTATCACTAATAATTTTACCTGTCTCACCATACTCCAACACACGACCCGCTTTCATCACCGCAATATGATCCGCTGTATCAGAGATCACGGCAAGATCGTGCGAAATTAAAATCAATCCGGTGCCATCCTCGACAACCAGTCTTTTTAGCAATGTGAGCAGCTGAGCCTGGGTAGTCACATCGAGGGACGTTGTTGGCTCATCAGCAATCAACAGTTGCGGACGCAGCGCTATTGCCATCGCTATGACCACACGCTGTTTCTGCCCCCCGGATAGTTCGTGAGGATAACGCGATGGCGGAAATTCATTTGGTGGAAGCTCAACTTTTGCGAGTGTATCCAGAGCGATATCATGGGCTCTTCTACGAGATATAGAAGTATGGATTCTCACAGTCTCTGCAACCTGATCACCAATGCACTGCAATGGATTAAGAGCTGTCATCGGCTCCTGAAATATCATGCCGATATCTTTACCACGCACTCTGCATAACATTTCTTCTGTCATCGAAGTGAGTGCTACACCGTTCAGGCTGACCACACCTTGAAGCACAGATGCCTTCGGTAGCAAGCGCATAATCGAGTATGCAGTCATGGATTTACCAGATCCACTTTCACCCACAATGCCGAGTATTTTTCCACTATCCACAGACAAATCAATATCGTGCAGAATGACTTCACCATTAATGGCCAGTCGTAAATTCTGAACACTTAAAAGACTCAATGTTCTGACCCGTCAGGTAGTACCGGCACTTGCCTCCGCTGAATAAGTCTTGGATCCAGGTAATCACGTAAACCATCACCAAGAAGGTTCAGTCCGAGCACCGTTAGCACGATAGCAAGCCCGGGAAAGATAGCCAGATGCGGTGCAAAGTTAAAAAACGTCTGACTTTCTGCAAGCATCCGCCCCCAGCTGGGAGTCGGAGGTTGCGCACCCAGCCCCACATAGGAAAGACCCGCCTCTGCCAGCACACCTAACGAAAACTGTATAGTGCCCTGCACGATCAGAAGGTTCATCAGATTGGGGAGTATGTGTTCCACGGATATCTGTATACGTGATTTTCCGGACACCAGTGCACTCAAAATAAAATCACGCTCCCACAAGCTAAGTGCTGCGGCGCGCGTTAGCCTTGCAAATACCGGTATATTAAAAATGCCGATTGCAATGATCGCGTTTACAGCACCAGGCCCGAAGACCGCGGTAATCATAATAGCAATCAACAGCGCTGGAAATGCAAACACCATATCATTACCGCGCATAATCACTTCATCGATTAGCGTACCACGCCTGGCCGCGGCGAATAATCCAAGTGGCACACCCATCAACAAGCCAACCCCCACAGCGACAATTGCCACCGCTATTGAAGTACGCGCCCCAACCATAATCATCGATAGAATATCGCGCCCGAAATGATCGGTACCAAACCAGTGAATCGCACCCGGCTTTTTCAGCTTGTTAGCAATATCCAGAGATAGCACATCGAAAGGAGTCCATACATAAGATACCAGTGCTATGACTACCACCAGTAAACATAAAAGAGCACCAATGATCAGACTACGTCGACTACCCATAAAACCACGCGCACAGAGCGATAGATGATGGCAGGATCATACCAACCGCCTGCGTAACCGTGGATCAACCACCGCGTAGGCAATATCTACCAGGAACGTCACAACTACCACAGCAAACACCAGCAGCATCACTACACTCTCGACCACTATCAGGTCGCGTTGAGTGATACTTTGAAACACCAGTCGACCCAGACCAGGTAGAAAAAAGATATTCTCGATAATAATTGCACCCGCCAGTAAAAATGAAAACTGCAGGCCAATAATGGTGAGCACTGGTATGAGTGCATTGCGAAGCGCATGCTTCCAGAGAGCCTGCCTTGCACTCAGCCCCTTGGCCCTGGCCGTGCGAATAAAGTCTTCATCCAATGTATCAAGCAACGATGAGCGCATCACCCTTGTTAGTATCGAGGCCTGCGGCAAGGCCAGAGCTATTGCAGGAAGCGTCAACGCCTTAAGACCCGCAAACAATCCTGCCTCCCAACCGGGAAACCCTCCGGCTGAAAACCATTGCAGTTTAATCGCAAAGATCATTACAAGAATAAAAGCAAACCAGAAGTTCGGTATAGCGACACCGAGCTGAGTCACCCCCATAATACCGACATCAGCGGTAGACCCGCGTTTGGTTGCTGCAAAAACACCTGCTGGAAAAGCAACTAATGTAGATAGAATTAGTGCATAGATCGCCAATGGCAAGGATATAGTTATACGGTCTGCGATCATCTCGCTAATGGGAGTACGGTAAGTGTAGGAGACGCCAAAATCTCCGGACAACATACCGCTAACCCAATTAAAGTAGCGCACGGGCTTTGACACATTGAGCCCGAGTTCTTCACGCAATGCCAGTATAGTATCCGGCTGCGCATTAACGCCAAGCATCACACTGGCGGGGTCACCGGGTACTATCTCAAGAAAGAAGAATATCACTACACTGGCTACCGCCAGTGTCAGTGCGAGCGACAACAGCCGTCTCGCACAATACAAGATCATATGACGTTGCCGCCGTTACTCAGTCCAGTAAACCTGAGTCAGATCGTTAGCCTGTGTTGGTGAGTTCTCCCACAAGCCCTCAATGTTCACATTGGCCACACCAGTTTTGGCAAGCTGAAACAAATAGCCGTTAACATAGTCAGCAGAGATTATTTCCTGTGCCTGTTGCAAGATACCGACTCTGGCAGCCTCATCGGTCTCAACAGATAGTTCAGACATAATCAACTGCAAGCTCTTGTTGTCATACTGAAAATAGTATTCCGGGTTTGCATAGATTCCAATGTCCATTGGCTCGGTATGCGAGACAATTGTTAAGCCGAAATCTTTACCCTTAAACACCTGCTCCAGCCACTGCGCCCACTCGAGATTGCTGATCACAGCATTGATACCCACTTCACGCAGTTGTGCGGCAATAATCTCACCTCCACGTCGTGCATAGGACGGCGGTGGAAGCTTTAGTGTTGTCTCAAATCCGCCTTCCAGACCTGCTTCCTTGAGTAGCTCTTTTGCTTTTTCAGGATCGTAGGCGGAATCAGCAGTAAAGTCTTTATAGGCAGGATTATGTGGTGCAAAGTGCGTCCCGATAGGGGTGCCGTAGCCAAACATGGCCCCGTCAATAATCTCCTGACGGTTGATCGCATGCGCGACAGCCTGACGCACCAGTTTGTTATCGAACGGAGCTTGCTTGTTATTAGTTGATAAGATTGTCTCACCTTCCGTTGAACCCACCACGACTTTGAATCGGGGATCGGCTTCGAACTGGGCCAGATTTTCTGGTGCAGGAAAGACCGGAAAGGCATCCACATCACCTGCCATTAATGCAGCAAAAGCCGCAGTCGGCTCTGAAATAAATTTGAAAGTCGCACGGTCGAGCTTTGCAGGTGCTCCCCAGTAGTCCGGGTTCTTTTCAAGCTCAATTCGATCCCCCTGCACCCAACGAGAGAACTTGAACGGACCGGTACCGACAGGCGCTGTTTTGGCCTTATCAAAAGTATCGGGAGACATCACAATCGCATCCCCCCACGCCAGATTAAACAGCAATGCCCCGTTCGGGGCTGACAAGCTGATAACTACCGTCTCGGGGTCCGCCACCTCAACCGACTGTATGCTGTCAAACAACTGCTTTTGGGCATTGGTTGAGTTTTCTGCACGAGACCGGTCAAGTGAGAATTTTACATCGTCAGCAGTGAGCTCACTGCCATCATGGAAAGTGATACCACTGTTCAATGTAAACGTGTAAGTCAGCCCGTCATCACTGATGGTCCAGGATTTAGCCAGTGCGGGTTTGACACTGCCATCTGCCGCAAACCGGGTTAGTCCTTCAAAGACATTGGCGTATACCACCTCATCAATGGCACCGGCAGCCCCTGCGGTCGGGTCAAGATTAGGCGGCTCAAGCTGCATACCGATGGTCAGATCAGTTTGTGCCGCCTGCAGAGTGCCTGTCGCCATGGCCAGTGCGAAAACCAGTGCCGTTGTCTTTCTTAACATTGATGAGCCTCCGAAGCTCTTAATTATCAAATTGCCTAATCTACCACACGCGCGGCAGACCCAGACTGACAATGTGTGGTCATTGATCCAAAAATCAGCAGTTTAGATCCGTTATTTGACACAAATTAATAGATGAGCACTGTTGATTCACTCAGTGTCGCAGGTCACACAATACGCTTGTGCGTTATAAATCCTAAAGAGAGGCCGATAACACCACTGCACTATTGATAAGAGTTACGAGCATGACAAAATCACTTGGTATCGCATCATTGCTGGCCGCACTCGTTTGCATTAGCTGTGCGACATCACCAACAGGTAAAAAACAGCTCAATCTGGTTTCCGACCGGCAAATGACCACCATGGGCCTGAGTGCCTATGCCGATATGAAAAAGTCGATACCGATCTCAAATGACCGACGCAAGACCGCTTATGTGCGCTGCATTAGCAATGCTATCACCGCACAGCTTGATGATAATCAACAGTGGGAAATCACGCTCTTCGACGATAAGCAGATCAATGCCTTTGCGCTGCCAGGAGGAAAAATCGGTGTGTATACAGGATTACTGAATGTCGCAAAGTCACAGGATCAGCTAGCATCTGTTATCGGTCATGAAGTGGCTCATGTACTCGCTAATCATGGTAAGGCCAGATTGTCTGCAAGCATGGCCGGACAGGCGGGACTTGCGCTCGGTCAAATTGCATTGGGCGCTGCCGTCGGTGACAATAGCGCCGGCGCTCTGGCCGCGCTGGGGCTAGGCGTGCAAGTCGGGGTATTAATGCCCTATGGGCGTGGTCAGGAGAGCGAGGCTGATATACTCGGGCTCGATTTACTGGCAGAAGCCGGTTTTGATCCGCGCGCCAGTACACAGCTATGGCGCAATATGGCAGCAGCCAATGGTGCCGCTCCACCTGAGCTGTTATCAACTCATCCGGCGCCAACAACACGTATCAGTCAGCTCAACAAACAAATGCCAAAAGCATTGGCGACCTACCGCAACGCAAGATCAAACGGCCGTGCACCAAACTGCCGCGCATAGCTAAAAGATAAGATAGATAACAATGCGGACGCAATAACATCCGCATCTTCAATGTTACTC
>CAZQKJ010000151.1:0-8106 GCA_964593315.1 uncultured Granulosicoccaceae bacterium | reverse complement strand
CGTAAAGACAAGTATCGAAGCAAAGAAAAATCTCAGCGGTCATCATCAAAATACAAAAAAAGAACAGAATATAAATCCAGAAGATCAAAGAAAAAGCGCGGCTTACGATACTGGATCAGTGAGATTATTGACGAGATTGAAGATTTTTTTGATTGATATAGATGCTCGTCCGGCACCTGCCTGTGTAGGTTGCAAGGCTCAACAAAATACAGCCAAAGCACCAGTTCTGAGCTGATCAACCAAACTGTGTCCAGAGTTACACCGGTTGCAGAAGAAACCGGTGATATGTGATCGATTCGGCAGTGACGAACAGTGATCAACCAGGTGGAATTGGTCTAATAAAATCGCACCTGCAAACCCTTTTGGCATACATTTGAAATAATTAATAACAGTTGGTTATTTAGTGGTGAAATTTGCCATCGAGGCAAGTGTTTTTCGCTACTCGGTACCGCCTGCAGGTGAAGCCTGTAAACGCCCGGCCTCTGGCTGTTTGGTCAACTTACTCTAATTGACACCACGACACGGTATATCTACATCGAGTCTAGTAAATTTGGAGCATGTGACGCTGTTTGAGAAAGATGCCAGCCACATTTTGCTAAGAGTGCGGGCTCACATATCAGAACCTTGATAGCTGCCCATTATTAGAATCTTCCGGCCCAGAATTCTATGTCATCAGAAAGCAGCACCCTGTTCGAAGGTCTATTCAGCACATCGGCACAAGCGCCCGATATGCTCGCTTTTGAATGCGGTGGAGCACAATTAAGCTACGCTGAGTTTGAGCAACAAACTTTGAGATTGTCGGGTTTTCTGGATTCACAGGAAATCGAACATCAAGCGGCAATAGCAGTCTTGATGCCGCGAAGTCTGGAGTACACGATAGCAGCGTACGGCACATTGTATGGTGGCCGAATTTTGCTGCCAATCGATCCCGCTCTTCCAGTTGAAATGATACTGCAATTGCTGATTGACAATAACGTACGTGTACTTTTGACCCATGCGTCTATGGTGCGTCAGGTAACTCTGCTTACAGAGTCTGAATCACCGCTTAAAACTATAGTCGGGATTGAAGACACGGTTATGACTTCCTCCTCGGCCAATATTATTAGCTGGTCTGATTTATCCGATTTGTCTGTTACATCCGCACCAATGCGCGCCCGTGCTGATGACATCGCCTACGTGATTCATACTTCAGGTTCCACCGGACGGCCTAAAGGCATCATTCACACCCACGCAACAGTTGCAAGCTTCGCAAAAATCAGTATGAGGTCTTTTGGCATAGAGTCTACTGATGTCATCGGTAGCCACGGGCCCGTACACACCGATATGTGCACCCTGGGTTTGTTCACCGGTCCTTTGGCCGGTGCTACCACGCAGATCATTCCAGAGGCGTATGTAAGAGTGCCAGCCAGCCTGTCTGCACTGATGGAGAAGACGAAGTTAACGATATGGTATTCAGTCCCGCAGGTTCTCGTGCAATTGCTAACCAACGGAGTGCTAGAAAAGCGTGATCTGAGTCGACTACGACTGGTTATTTATGCTGGAGAAGCTTTGGCACCAAGTCGCATTGTTGAGTTGTACCAGCATCTCCCCAATGCACAAATTTGCAATGCTTACGGCCCGGCTGAAACTAATGTGTGTACCTACCGTCTATTCGCGACTGTTCAGAGGCACGCTCGCTGGCTGATCAAAACAGACAAGTGCCAATCGGCGACGTATGGCCTGAAACTCACGCATTGCTACTGGATAAAAATGATCAGCCTATTCAGACAGACGACGTTGGAGAGCTTGTGATTCACTCCAGCACAATGATGAAAGGTTACCAGGGTAGCGATAAACCGTTTGAGTCAGTGTTTTACAAGAGCCCTGAAGACGGTCGGACTTACTACCGCACTGGTGACCTGGCGCGTCGCGATCCATCTGGCGAGTACATATTGGTGGGGCGTCGCGGGCGGCAGATTAAGATTAGAGGCATGAGGGTGGAGCTGGACTCTATTGAGCTATTGCTCAGCCAGCATCCTTCAGTTGTAGATGCAGTTGCGATTGCAGATAACTCTGGTACCGATACCAGCGCAATCAGGGCATTTGTCACTCAAAAAACCGAGTGTACATCTTCAGCACTATATGAATACCTGCAAACACAGTTACCCACTCACGCAATGCCTGAATCAATTCAGATATGTACTTCAATTCCGCTTACCAGCGGTGGCAAGATAGACCGGCTTCGTCTGTCTACTGAATCTATTTAGCAGATTAAATTCCGTTATAAGTTATGAATAAAACCCAATTTGATAACAGCACAAACGATCAAAAATCGATAATGCCATCACCAGACACCTTGATTGTATTTATCGAGCAAGAGCTGCTACCACCTAACTGCGGAATAAAACTCGAAGCTACTGATGATTTGCTGAGTATTGGCTATCTGGACTCAATGCAGTTTATGCGTCTGGTTCAGTTTTCCGAAGAGACCTATGACATTAAAATTCCGCCGGAAGACTTACTCATTGAGCATTTTCAAACGGTAGACAACTTGACCCAGTATCTGTGTTCGCGGATCGAAACACAATGAAACCGCAATCACTGTCTCGACCACTGAGTGCCGCTCAGAAACAGTTACTGGCCGGGCAGTTACTTGCTCCTGATACCCCAATGTGCAACATGGCACTGGCCTGCACAATTGAAGGTTCTATCGACGCTGATCTAATCACCCACGCATGGAATGACGTTACCACGCGCCACGACGCACTGAGTATCAGGGTAGATGTGGGTGACTCAGATATTACTCAGTCTGCAGGACATCAACCTCCTTCAATGGAGTTGATTGACTTGTCTGAAAACCTTGATCCACGGGATGACGCCAGGAACTGGATGCGTAAGTCAGTCAGCACGGCGATAGATTCCCAGGGGGTGCTTGGGATTGTCCGGCTTATAAAGTTATCGCAGACGCAGTGGATATTCTTTTGTAACTTGCATCATATTATTTGTGACGCAACATCATTTGCCCTGCTTTGGCGTGATCTGGCAGATACCTACACTGCACTGAGTAGCGATATCGATGAATCAGATCGAGACAGCAAACCCGGTGATTTTATCGCGTTTACACAAACCATGGTGCAAGCATCAGCATCTATCGAAAAACCGGATTATATTAATCTGCTGCAGGATATCGCACCGCCTGCACCATTCGGACGCAAGCCGCAAAGATCAGACACATCGTCTACCCGTGTATCGCAATCACTGACTAATGAACGTACCTCAAAACTCGCAGTCATGGCGTCACTCCCGCAGGCGAGAGGTTTTGGTCAGGGTATCGGTCACTGCAATGTACTGCTGACCATTCTCACGGCATTGTTGTACCGCCTTACCGGGGAGTCAATACAAACAATCGGACTGCCATTGCCACAGAGACAGAACCCTGATTACCGAAACACCGTAGGATTAATGGTAGAAGTGCTGCCACTCCAGGTACAAATTGATAAAGACTCAACATTCATTAACGTGCTTGAGCAAGCTCGTATTTCGTTTTTAGGTGTACTAAAAGAAGCCCGCGCGGGTGATAGTACTCATCTCGACGCACAGGCTATTCCTGTTCTCCTTAACTATATCAACGCACCACTAGGTGATTTTGGTGAACTACCAACACAAGTAGAATGGCTACACTCCGGTCACATAGACAGCCAGCATTTGCTGCGGTTGCAAGTTGAAGACTGGGTTGGTGACGGCAACATCACACTGTCATTTGATTTTAACGATGCTGTATTTGACGTTCAACAACGCACACAAACAATCGATGCATTTTGGCATCTGTTTGATGCAATGTCTGAAAATTTAGATCACTGTGTGGAGGATGTTTCCATCACCAATGCAAGGGTATTGCGTGACTCGCAAAATCCGTTTGATACAGATCAGGGAACAGTATTCGAGCGTATTTCCGACAACTTCCAGAAACTGGCAGATCAGTCGGCAATAATCAGTGGGTCAGTGACCCGCAACTACGATCAGCTGGAATCTAGTGTTCACCATATAGCTCAGCTCCTTAACGAAGCCGGAGTGGCGGCTGGTGACCGTGTTGCAGTCTACCTCCATCGCGATTCGCGCCTGCCCCAGATATTACTTGGCATCCATTGTTGCGCTGCGGCTTATATACCACTAGATGCACAACAACCTGCTCAACGTGTTGCAGAGATCCTTTCAGATTCAGACGCGCAGCTATTGATCACAAGTTCCGATCTTGCAGGAGAGATCGAATTTAGCAACACAATATTGGTGGATCAGTTTTTTCAAACACCACCAAACACCACGCTTGCCACAAGCACCAATAAGCACACGGTAAAGCCCGCACCAAATGATACCGCCTACATAATCTACACCTCAGGCTCAACCGGGCTTCCGAAGGGAGTATCGGTATCGCACCAATCACTGGCTAACTACTGTAACTGGGCAGCCCGATTCTATGCTCAGGATAAACCGCTGAGCATGCCTCTTTTTACACCCATCGGTTTTGATCTGACAGTCACTGCACTGTTTCTGCCACTACTTACCGGTGGTGTTCTGCACGTCTATGACGAGCGAGAATATCCAGGGGGTGATGCACTCAGTGCCGTGATCAACGATGACTCAGTCGATACAATCAAATTGACACCGGCTCACCTGGGCCTGTTGACAGAAGAACTATGCAGTAGCTCCAGATATCTGACACAAATTATCGTTGGTGGTGAAAATCTGCCTGCATCGCTTGCAGCCAGGGTTTGTAAGCTGTTTAGCGACAAGGTCAGCATTCATAATGAATACGGTCCAACCGAAGCGACAGTCGGCTGTGTGCTACACACATTCGACGCAGATACCGATCAACAGGGATCTGTACCCATCGGTACGCCAATTGCCGGATGTAGCCTTCGGATACTTAATGATGCGGGTCAGGATCAATTGCCCGGCTGCATTGGCGAACTCTATGTTGCCGGGGCATCGCTTGCCACCGGGTATTGGCAGCAACCCCAACTCACACAATCGCGCTTTGCTAAGCTCGGTCCCGATGACACCCGCTTCTATCGGACTGGAGATCTCGTCCGCGAAGGGGATGACGGCTTGTTGCATTGTCTCGGTCGTACAGATAGCCAGTTCAAGTTAAGAGGGCATCGAATTGAGCCTGCAGAGATCGAATCAATTGCACTTCAAAATCCTGCAGTTAAGACTTGCGTAGCAGTTCTAACCAGCCCTCAGTCTGCGCTGCTATCAACAGACCAAAAATGCAATCAGTGTGGTTTATCTTCACATGCCCCGGGCGCACAACTGGATGAGTCAGGTGTTTGCATGCTGTGCCGTAATTTCACCAGGTATCGCGAGCGTGTTGATGGCTACTTTCGTCCCATACAAGAATTTCACGATATAGTATCGGGATTAAGTCACAGCAAAAAATCTGTGTACGATTGCATAATGCTGCTCAGTGGCGGTAAAGACAGCACCTATGCACTTGCGCAGCTGGTTGACATGGGTCTTACTGTACTGGCATTTACTCTGGACAACGGATTTATATCCGAGTCTGCTAAAGACAATATCGAGCGAGTCTGCACGGCTCTTGGTGTAGAGCATCGCTATGGACACACCTCGTCCATGAACGATATTTTTCTCGACAGTTTGCAACGCCATGCCAATGTTTGTAATGGATGTTTTAAAACCATCTATACGATGGCGCTGGAAATAGCGGTAGATAACAATATCGATTGCATAGTGACCGGTTTGTCGCGCGGCCAGTTTTTTGAGACCAGGCTCAGTGAAGACTGGTTTATGGCTCCAGACTACCGTAGCGATGCTATGGATGAAGCAATCATTGCAGCGCGCAAAGCCTATCACCGTATGGAAGACGCCGTATCCTGTGGACTGAACACGGATTTCCTTAAGGATGACGAGGTTTTTGAGCGCATAAAGATTGTAGATTTCTATCGATATTCAGATGTTCATCTGGATGAGATGTACCAGTATCTTGATAAGCGGTTGCCGTGGGTGCGACCGTCTGACACCGGCCGTTCAACCAATTGCCTGATTAACGACGCCGGTATCTATGTACATAAGCGTGAGAGAGGGTTCCATAACTACGCACATCCTTACAGCTGGGATGTGAGGCTTGGCCACAAACAACGCGACGCAGCACTGGAAGAACTGGATGATGAGATTGATGAGCGTAGCGTATTAAGTCATCTCGATGAGATCGGTTATCAGTTAGCTGAGCAGGAACCCGAACGCATCGCACTTTACTACACCTGTGACTCTAGCCTGTCAGAAGCTGACCTCAGACGATGGCTGGCAACTCACCTGCCAGGTTGGATGACTCCAACGTGGTTAGTGGAGCTGCCATCACTGCCACTGAGTTTGAATGGAAAAATTGACCGCCAGCGGTTACCCGTACCTGCGATGGCTTCAGCACCAGTAACCACACCCGGCATGCCGCGCGGTTTTGCCGGTAAAGTGATCAAAATCCATCGTGAACCCGACAGCGATCCAACACATCTGGAGCCTCAATCTGATCAGGAGCAACTACTGGCTAGAATCTGGTGCCGCCATTTACATCGCGAGACAATCGGTGTCAGTGAAAATTTCTTTGCTCTGGGTGGTGACTCCCTGATGGCGATTCGCATTACCTCTGAACTAAACAGATCCGGACACGCGTACCGCCCTGCTGATATATTTGAAAATCAGACAATCGCCACGCTGGCGCAAATTGATTTGGCCAGTCGAGCAACTAAAGATACACCCGATGACCTGGCTGACAACACACAGGCTGCCGCTTTTTCTTCAATAAGTAGCAGCCAGCTGGATGCACTATCGCGTGTGCTAAAAAAGGATTAGGCAGCATGCGCATCGTCATTGTAAAGATTGTTACTTCGATTGCGGATCAAACCTAATGGATTTTTCTCTGTCAGAGAGCCAAAAGCTGCTGCAAAGCCGAATGCGTAATTTTGCCGCTACTGAGCTTACCAATGCTGACGGCTCGCAACCATTCAATCGAGAGAGCTGGCAGCGCTGTGCGGACGCAGGAATTCAGAGTATGCCGGTGCCAGCACCCTGGTCAGATTCACCCACCGAGGACATACTTGGTAGCGTACTGGCAATGGAAGCCCTGGGCTATGGCTGTAAAGATAATGGACTACTGTTCGCACTCAACGCACATGTATGGACCGTTCAGATGCCATTGTTACAACACGGCACGGACTTTCAGAAAGATCGATATTTGTCATCTCTTGCGAACGGAGAATGGATAGCAGCACAGGCAATGACAGAACCTGAAGCAGGCTCTGATGTCTTCAGCATGACCACCCACGCGAAACGCAATGGCTCAAACTACATACTGAACGGTGGTAAATGCTATATCTCTTTAGCGCCAGTTGCAGATATCTTTTTGGTATTTGCCACCACCAATCCAGATGCGGGTCGTTGGGGTGTATCTGCGTTTCTAGTCGAGAGAGACACACCAGGATTCCAGGTAACAGAAGTAACCGGTAAGATGGGACTTGACAGTGTTCCGATGGCAAGCCTCGAACTACATGACTGCGTCATTCCCGAATCACAGCGTCTGGGGCCAGAGTCTGCTGGTGCTGGCATCGCTAACAGCGCGCTGGAATATGAGCGGTGCTGCATCATGGCCGGTCAGGTCGGGCGCATGCAACGGCAACTTGAACAATCAGTAGACCACGCTCGAAAAAGATCTCAATACGGACAGACCATTGGCAAATTTCAGTCTGTATCCAATCGGATCGCCGATATGAAGTTGCGTTTGGAGACATCACGACTTCTACTTTACCAAACCGCCTGGATGAAACAGCAGGGACAGTCAGTTGCAATGCAGGGAGCTATGTTAAAACTGCACTTGAGTGAAATGTTTTTAGATTCTGGCATAGATTCGATGCGTATTCACGGCGGCAGTGGCTACTTGACAGATACCGGTGTTGAGAAAGATGTACGAGACGCGCTTGGCGGGGTGTTGTACGGGGGTACATCGGATATACAACGAAATATCATCGCTGGAATGCTGGGCCTATAGCGCGCCCGATACGTATGCCAACTTTTGAAGTGTTCGGCGAATGCGATCGGATTAACTCTGATGTCAATGTA